>CAYFTD010000420.1:0-11941 GCA_964345915.1 uncultured archaeon | reverse complement strand
AGCTGAGCTTTGATCGGTCCTTACAGAGCCACTTTCAGCCTGGAAGGATTCCTGCAAGTGATTCTGCCATGGCTAGTGTCATGGTAAACAGAGCACTCCATCACAGATTCTTGTTCCGTACCGCGGAATCGGCAGATGAGGCACTTCTCACTATGTATGCATACACGGACGGCTCGTCGTATCCAGACAACTTCGGAGGATCGGTCACGATAAATCAGATTGAGGACACCTCATCTGCATTGGTGGCAGCAGGATTCTCGATCAATTCTCATGTCGGATTCAATGAGGTGTTTGCCGGTGTCGCATCACAGGTTGCCCTATGGTCGATTAGCACTCACGGAACACTCACTAGTGGACCCAGAGACCCTCCACACCGACCTGGGGGGCCAGGACTGTTTTCTTTGAGAGATGTTGATGCGGTGTATGGATTTGAAGAGTCTGTCGCTGTGAGAGAGAGTCCATCTGACATCGACAGCCTTGTGAACCCTGTTGCATATGAGGCAGAGATTGCTCACCATGTGACTAAGACCACGGATGAACTAGAGGCGGTCATTGACAACATTGGCTCGCCAATCGTCATTGTCACAGCATGCCTTCTTGGTGGATCACGGATGCCGATGATGCTCATGGAGCATGGTGCCGTTGGAGTAGTGGCATCTCCGAGAACGGTCTATTTCCAGCCTGCTGGTTTCCTCTCAATCTTGCTCGCTGAGGGACTTGCTGCTGGAAATTCCACGGGTTCAGCCCTTTCCGACGCTCTTGTTATGATGGCTCCTGATTACTCATATCCACTTGCGGGCGATCCAGTCGACTATGGGAATCAACAGATTCTGTTCGGAGATCCTGAGGTTCATCTCTACTCGCCGTCCATATCACCAAGGGTTGTGGCCGCTGATCCCGCGTCTGGCAGCTATGACGGTCATGTGCCTGGAAGAGGAGTTCCCGGAGTGACTGGACTTGGTTCTTCAGACTACCTCCCACTCACCCTCTTGCTGCTTGGAATCGAACATGCCTACTATGAAACATCAAACTTCACACTCTTTGAGAGATTGCTGCCACTTAGTCGGGTAGTCATTCTTGAACCGGGAACTCTGCCTACATTCTCATCTCTTCTGGCAGCTTCAGCTTCACAATTAGACGCCTTTGTGAGGAACGGAGGTGCTCTAGTACTGATGGGAGTTTCGGGCAACTTGGATTGGATGCCCTGGCCTATCGAGTATCAGGCAACCGGAACCGGTTCTACCATTGACGTGGTGGACGATGGTCATCCTCTCGTTTCTACGCCCAACACTCTTAGTGAGAATGTCGACTATCAAGGACATTTCTCAACTGTATGGGAGAACCTCACGGTACTGGCAACTGATGGCACCAATGCTGCAATGGTGGCTGGTGTAGTAGGCAACGGTAAGCTCGCCCTTACGACCACACACCCGACAGCTGCAGAACGCAACGCTACTGTAGAGAATGCGGCCTTGTGGAACAACATGCCTTCTCTAGTCTTGAATGAACTTACATTAAACCAACAGATAATCTGGGAAGGAGACCGAGTCATCGTTACACTTGAAGTCACCGACCGTGTGGGAGTCGGAATAGACCTCGTCGATCTCCAGGCTTGGATAAATGATACAGTAGTTACCGTGCAGGAAGTCGGTTCGGGGGTCTACACGATAACACTCACCGAAGATTGGACACGGGGCCGGGTTGGTGATTTTGATTTGAAACTGCTGGCAATCAAGTCAGGCCATGATACACTCTCTCTGCTGCTGCAGGATTTCATGACTATCAGAGCATTCCCCTGGATTCCGGTTCTGCTTGCATTTGGCGTGGTTTCCGTCATCGTGATTGGGTCAGTGATCTATAGGCGGAGACGCGGCGAAGATGTGGTTTCATGGAAACGTGATCAGGGGAAGTCGAAGGAGGAGCGGAGGAAACAGAGAGAGGAAGACGAGCGTTTCGATCCAAAGGAGTACTTTGGTGTCTGAGAAATGCGCAAAAACCGTGCTTGGCCACGCCTCTAGCACAACAAGGTTTTATAGTAACACCAGGCGACCTATCTCCGTTAGGACTGAGCTGAGGCCTTAAAGATGTCCAGCCGCGTTGATACTATCAATAAAATCATTCGTGACTTCGAAACGGTGCCGGGAGTCGAGGGCGCAGCTCTGGTGTCACTAGACGGCCTTCCGATCTCCTCTGCTCTTCCTGAGAGCGAGCAAGAAACTGTCGCAGCCATTAGTGCAGCAATAGTATCACTTGGTGAGAAAGCAACAACAGAGCTTGAACGCGGCAATCTCTTGGAGATCTATGTGAAAGGAGACAAGGGCTACACACTGATGACCTCCGTTGGAGATCACGCACTGATTCTGGTCCTGGCAAGACCTGATGCACAGCTTGGCCTCATATTCGTTGACATGAGAAGAATGGCTGAGAACCTGCTTGAGATACTTTGATTTCGGAATCTGCTCAGACAACCTACTTGCTTATAGTGTCCAGTATTTCTCTTGCCACATCTCTCTTTGAGGATAGTGGAACCTTCTTCACAAGGCCTTTACTGCCAACAATGAGCACCTCATTGGTTTCTGTCCCAAATGCCACTCCTTCTCGCGAGGCGTCATTTGCTACCATTAGGTTGCAGACTCCAGAGTCGATGTAGACCATGGCCTTCTTCTCTAGCTCTTTGTCTGAGATTCCTGATTCTAGCTTGAAGCCAACAATGAAGAGGTCCTTGTGTTTCTTCCGAACCTCACTGATGATTTTTGATGTGGACTTCAGAGTGATATTGAGTTCTGGCGACCCAGAGGGTATTTTCGTGTCTTGTTTCTCTGAGGGCACATAGTCCAAGATTGCTGATGCTGAAACAAAGAAGTCGGTGCTCGTCTTGGCTAGTGAACTCAAGACCGATTCCAGCATTTCCTGTGGAGTTTCCACCTTCAGAACATTTGCTTCACGAGGAGCATCAAGACTAGTCGGACCAAGGACTAGGTCGACTGTTGCTCCCCTTGAGATTGCATCCCTCGCGATTTCTATTCCCATCTTTCCACTTGAAGGGGTTGTGACAAAGCGCACTCTGTCAATCCAACCGCGCGTGGGTCCTGCCGTGATCACGAAATGTTTCCCGTTCATATCCTGAGGCACTAGAAGAGACGCCACAGTTTCGACAATCTCTTCAGGCTCTGGAATCTTGGCCTTCGCCTCCTCTAATCTCGGAGTCATGACATTGACTCCGATTTCCTGGAGTCTCTTGATATTCTGAGTCACAGCGGGATGGTCATACATTGACTCATGCATGGCAGGGACGACCAGAACGGGTATTCCTGCACCAATGGCAGAAGATACCGTGGTTGTTACCGGTGTGTCATCGATTCCACTTGCCATCTTTCCAATTGTGTTGGCAGTTGCTGGAGCCACAAGAACAAGGTCAACATGTTCATCGTGCTTCCCAGCCAATGCAATGTGCTCGATCTGTCCTGTGAGTTCAATAACCACTGGATTTCCTGTAGCCCACTCCAGAAGGTATGGATGGATAATCTTGTGTGCCATTGGGCTCATGACACTGTAGACCTCAGCTCCATGGCGCATCAGCAACCTCGATATTGAAGCGCATTCCACAGCTGCGACACTTCCAGTCACACAGAGTGCTATGGACTTGTCTTTCAATGTCTGACTCATGCTCCCAATGATGAGTTTGGACGTGTGTGTGATTGAACTCACCTATGTCAGCCTCTGAACACACACTGATAAACTGAACGACACCTTCGAATCGTTCTAGGCGACGGCTGAGCCTCCGGTGAGAAGGAAAGGATGCGAGCTCGTTTTCTGCGTATTCTCCCAGTATTATTGAGATTGGTGAGTCCAATGTAAGCAAAGAATATATGAGTCGAGTCGAATGAGCGAAGGTGCCGGAGTTGATAGTCTATTCGGTATCAGCTTGAAAGGCACGCTACAATCGTTTAAATCGGGCCGTAGCTCTTTGAAACTGCGAACAGAAACGACAAGGAACAGTGCATTGGCAGGTGCTTGATGTTTGGCTGACTCTTCTGAGAATCCGGATGATTTGTTTAGTGAGTTCATCCCTGAGAAGAGAGCACGTTTCTTGACCTATGACAGTGTTGTGTCTTCATTTGGAACTCCGAGTCAGTCAATGTTTGTACTTGATAACGATAACGAGGTAGATACCTTCCAGAGGGACTTCAACGAGTTTCTAGATCACAAGGGTGTGATGGGCGAAAACCCAAGAGACCTGCCTTATCACGTTGTTAGAATCGGTTACGACGGAGACATGCTTGACGACATGTTTCGGTTGGTGGTTTCCGATGCTGCTACGGAGTTTGAACCTGCCAAGCTTGACGCCAGCATGCTGTTCTCGAAGCAGGCCATCTTTCAGCATCTTTACCAGACCATAACTCAGGACAAGTTCTTGCTCTTTCACATAACCGAGTTTCCCCTCGCATACTACTTTGAAACTGCTGTAGTTGTGGACGTGGAAGAACTGTCAGATGTGATGGACCCATCAGTTCACGACGAAACAATAGTCAGATATCTCAATGATCTGAGAGAGCAAGGTACTGAGGAACACCGCAAGACCTATAGCTTCTTCTACCGGATCAGCACATCGCTCCTGATGGAGCTATCAAACGTCTTTCTTGTTGTGCCTACTGCTGGAATGAACAAGCACATGGTTGTGTCTAGCTGGCGGACTCAAACTCTTCTTCTCGGATTTAGTCCTCTGACATGGTCTTCTGGGAGCTTCAGAGTCTATGATTTGAGTGGGCGTGACATTGACGCGCGGTGGGGCTATCCAGCACCTCCGTCGAAGGACCCGAGAGTGAAGCAGTACACAAGTCTGGTACCACTTGGAAAGGAGTAGACCTTCCTCTTCTCCCCCTATGAGTCTTGTATAATGACATACGTATGCGTATATACTGATTTTCTTTTCCACATGGGTGAGTATATATACGCGCCGAGTGCCTTCGCGAGTGAACACCTTGAGTTCACAGGTAGAGAAGATGCCATGTAGTGCCCGTGCGTATGTGCCCGGACACGTGACGGGAATCTTTAGGATTCATGACAGCCACGAGGACCCCCTCCACTGTGGTTCCACAGGCGCTGGGTTCTGCCTGGCCGCAGGGACTACGACAACTGTGAAACTTGAGGAGAACCCGTTCCTCGAGATCTCGGTAGAGTACAACGATTCCAAGATAGATGCGCCAGTAACAGTGACGGTGATTCGGAGATTGCTGGAAGAACACGAATCGGACTATAGAATACATGTAAGGCATGAGTCCTCTCTTCCGATTGGAGTTGGATTTGGTGCTTCAGGAGCTGGTGCTCTGGGCACGGCCCTCGCACTATCTCATCTACTGGGCCAGAGCGATGACACTCAGAGTACCGCATCACATGCTCACTACGCCGAGGTCGTGAATCGTACAGGACTGGGCGACGTCATTGCTCAGACTGCAGGAGGGATGGAGATCCGTATACGTCCCGGCGCTCCCGGAATCGGAGAGGTTGTCAATATTCCATTTCCCGAGGACCTTCAAGTGGTTCTCGCTGGAGCACCTGGCTTGGAAACCCGGAGTGTCCTCTCAGACAAGAATCACCGAGAGGGGATAATCAAAGCTGCTGACGGTCTCATGAGTGACCTGATAGATGACCCCTCAGTCGAACAATTCATCTCAAGCTCAAGAGAGTTTGCGCGTGCGACCAATCTCATGACGCCTCGTGTCAGGAGTTCGTTGGATGACCTTGAGTCGCAAGGTTTCAATGACTCAAGCATGGTAATGATTGGCGACTCGGTATTCTGTTTCAGTGAACCGGGGACTTCCCAGCGTGCCGCCGACATATTGGCCAAGCGTTGGGATCGGTCTGAGATACTCTTGTCGTCAATCTCAGGTAATGGTGGGAGGCTGGTCTGATTGACTAAGATTCATGTGCCAGCTGATCACCCACGCAAAGACTCACTTGATATGCGAGAGCGAATAATCGAGGGACATGAAGCCGATGTCGTTGCAACAGCCGGACTTCTGGCTCACGGTCGCGGAGAGGCTTTTGACTACCTGATTGGTGAACAGACTAACGAACAGGCAAAGAGTGCCTGCAGAGCGGCGGTTGCCGCACTACTATTGGCCGACCACCCGGTCATCAGCGTTAATGGAAACGTCTGCGCTCTGGTTCCAGAAGAACTCGTTATACTCTCTGAATTGACTGGGGCCCCTCTTGAGATCAACTTGTTTTACTTTAGACCAGAACGTGAGAAGGCGATCGCAGAGGCACTGAGAGAGGCAGGTGCCACAGAGATTCTTGGCACTCACGATAGACCGTCTGAAACTATTCCCGAACTCAGCAGCAACAGAAGGAAGGTTGACTCAGAAGGGATAGCAAAGGCCGACGTGGTTCTGGTTCCGCTTGAAGATGGTGACCGGACAGAGGCGTTGAGGGCCTTGGACAAGTTCGTTGTTACAATTGATCTCAATCCGATGTCACGGACTTCTATCTTCTCGAACATTACAGTTGTTGACAACGTTGTCAGGACCATTCCTCTCATGATCGAGTACGCCCAAGAAATGCATGGGTGGCCCCAAGAGCGGTTGCGTGAAACAGTGGCGGACTTTGACAATATCGTCAATCTGAAACATGCCCTGAAACTGATAATCGACCATCTCTCATCTCAATCTATGAAGGAGGATATTACATGAGAATCGTGATAATGGGTTCAGGGGCTATAGGCAGCCTCTATGGTGGTCTATTGAGCCATGCAGGAGAGGATGTAGTCCTGCTTGTAGGTAGAAAACCATACGTCGACGCCGTCAACAGAAATGGTTTGAAGATCAAGGGAGTCTTAGGTGAGCACTCTCTTGACTTGAAAGCCACGCAGAATCCTTCTAAGATTGATGAGGCTGAACTTGTCCTAATCACCACCAAGGCCTATGACTCAGCGGAGGCAGCCAGCAGAATACAGCATCTCGTCGATAACGGTGCGTCAGTCCTTGTACTTCAAAACGGAATAGGGACTGAGAAGAAGGTTGCAGAGGTACTTGGCACGAACCGAGTGCTTAGAGGGACAACCTGTATGGGGGCCATAATGACAGGGCCCGGAGAAGTCACTGTTACAGGAATTGGAATCACAGAGATTGGTTCTCACTACCCTGAGAATATGGATATGGTAGAAAGAGTCACATCCATCCTGAGAAAGGCAGGATTCGATGTACGTTCATCGGACAACATTGAAGGAGTTGTCTGGACCAAGACCATCGTGAACTGCGGCATCAATCCGATTGGTGCGTTGACCGGCTTGACCAACGGGGAGATATACAACGACCCGCGTCTGCGGAAACTCGTAATCAAACTAATCCGGGAAGCTGTAGAGGTCGCTTCAGCACTCAACATAGAACTAACTGCTGACGATCCAATCCGTTATGCACTTGGTACAGCCAAGGCCACCGGGGACAATATCAACTCCATGCTCCAAGATATCCGCTTATGCAAACAGACTGAGATTGATGCAATTACTGGAGAAGTAATCCGCCTGGCTCGAAAGCTTGGAATTGAAACACCCCTGAGCGACTCAGTCTATGCCCTTGTCAAGGCACTCGAATCTAAGCTCGTGAAGCTAGGCGCCGACGGCGAGCAAGTAGCCTCTCTGTCTGCGGATGAAATCGAGAGAGCCATTAGTAGTGTCTGAACATGCTCTGAGCCATCTCATAGGACATCTGTGCTGATCGTTTGGCATTTCCAATTATGGCACCCATGTGGCCAGGCAGCGCTATCTCGAATTCCCATTCAGTGATTCGCCGTAGAGATTCAACCAGCTGTCCAGGACTTCCAGTGGGGAAATCAACTCTTCCGAAACTCCCTCCAGGAAACATTGTGTCGCCTGTGATGAGGATCCCCTTGTCTTCAATGTGAAGACAAATGCTCCCAACTGAATGGCCCGGTGTACTATAGACCTTGAAGTCTATATCACCAAAACTCACAACGTCGCCCTCCTCAAGCAGTCCTTCAACCTTCATCTCCGGAAGATCAACACCAAAAGTGTTGGAGAGTGTCAGAAGCATATCGCCGGAGTTAATCATGTCCCCCTCAGTTTTGTGGAGGTGCAGTGTCGGACTTCCGAGATTCATTATTGGAGCTACCCCGCCGATGTGGTCTATGTGACTATGAGTAAGAACGATGTCTGTGATTGATTGGAGAGAGGAACCGACCTTCTCAAGGTCTCTGTTCAAGTTCTCCGAATAGATGCCGGTGCCCGTATCTATGAGAAGCTGATTCTCCCCAGCATCAATGTATACGATATTGGAATCAAAGGACCTACTGACTAGGAAATACAGTCCTTGCGTAATTTGCTGAAACAATGAATCACCTCAGATACTCCATGAGCCTGTCAATCTCCTCTGTCGTATTGTAAAAGTGTGGCGACACCCTAAGCCTCCCGTTCCGCACTGAGCAATGTATCTTCTCTTTTGTGAGCTTCTTGTTCAGTTCTTCAGCATTCTTCGGCTCACATGACACAATTGGCGAGTTATGCTTCTTTCCAAAGTCATAGTGGGCTATATCTTCCTCTGATAGCCTCTTCCTCAGATAGTCGCCATTGCCTAAGGCCGCTTGTTCGCGCTCTCCAGCGGGCAATTCCATTATCGTCTTCAGGGACTCGAGCATTCCGACATAGCCTATGACGGAGGGAGAACCAATCTGGAACTTCTTTGCGTCACGTAAAGGCTCTCTATTGAAGTAAGTGTAGTCCTCCATCTTTTCCACACCCCACCAACCTAGGAATCTAGGAGTGAGCTGGTCGATCACTCTATCGTCCGCGTAGAGATAACCAGCCCCAATAGGGCCTAGCAACCACTTCGCAGCGTGTCCTGCGGCGAAGTCTACCTGGTCCTTCTTGAAGTCAGTTTCAGCCCATCCAATGGCCTGTATCACATCCACGGCAAGATAGCCACCGACCTCATGGACAGCACGAGCGAGCTCGTCAAGATCCACCCGGAAGCCAGAACCGAACTGAACCTGGCTGACAACAAGGACTCGAGTATTCTCATCAATGAGCTCCTTGAAAGCATTAAGCGCGACAGCTCCATTCTTGGATTCGGCAATTCTCAGTTCCACCCCATTCAATCTGCTCACGTTCTGCCACGGGACGTAGTTTGCCGGAAACTCGAGGTCACAAAGAACAATGTTGGAAAGATCCGGATACTCAATACTGTGGGCAAAAGAGTTGATCCCCGCAGAGGTGTTCGGCTGTAGACTGTACTCACTCTCATGACCCCCCTGAAGCTTAGCCAGCAGTTCTCGAACTTCATCTAGCGTCTTCTCTGTTTCCTCTATGTCGCCTCGTGCGTTGATACGGTCATCCAGGAATTGAGTCATGGCGTTAATACATGATTTAGGAGGAATCCCGGTCGCCGCGTTGTTCAGATATGTCATTGTCGAGAGTGTGGGGAAATTCTGTTGGATGTAATCCTGACTTATGGCCCCGGGCATGATTGACCATCGGTCTAGTACCATCAGATAAAGGTCACTGCGGAGATTATCCCCCCAAGATTTAAGTCCGCTAAGATATCCCTAAATCCTCAGAGAGCGGTTGCCGATGCTTAGGAGGCTTAGGTCGCGATTTAGGCGAGCGAAGAAGGACGAGGCTGCAGAAGAAGAGCGTCCTGAAGCTGCCCCCGGCGTTAGCGATGAGCTTGCAACCATGGTAACAACACTACCGCATGAAACGACTGCACCTGAGGTTGTTCCTACAGAGCCTGGCAAGCCATTTCGGGCACCACGCGAAACACCGAGAATTGGCAAACGGGAACCGATACCCGCAGGAACCCTCATTGCATCTTCTGCGGAACTAAGGATTGATGCAGAGGCGACTTCCAACATTGCAAGAGCGGCTCGAATACACCCGAGACGGGTGACTGAGGTAGTTCCCGGAGCGGACCTGCGGCGTGACGAAGAAGGACGCATTCGTATCAAGATTGTATTCTATGGGCCGTCTCTCTCTGGTAAGACGACTGCATTAAGATGGTTATTTGCCAACGTTCGAGCCCTGTCCAAAGGTAGGATTGTCGAGATATCTGACGAACTCGGACGAACTACCTACTTCGACTTCATTCCAGTCTCTGCTGGCGAACGAATTGTCTTTGATGTCTTTACAGTTGCTGGACAGCGAAGGCATGCCATACAACGCATCAACGTCCTCAGAGGTGTTGACGGTCTGATATTCATGGCTGACTCTGCACCTGAGATGATGAATGAGAACTTGGCCTCTATTCAGGAGCTCCGCATCGCGTTGGGGACAGACAGAATGGCTACACTCCCAGTCATAGTGTCGCTCAACAAGAGAGACCTTCCGAATGCTATGCCTATTGATCGCATGATTCAGATGCTGGATTTGGAAGGTTATCCGGTCTTTCCAACCATCGCGACAGAGGGGAAGAATCTCCTCCGGATGATGCAGAGAATGCTCCGTGATGCCATCATCTTCAAGATTGGCATATAGATAGCAGAAGCAGAGTGGATTAATCGCACAGCTCAGTCCGTCCGGCCAGTCAACCATCTATACCGTTCAAGCTGCCCAAGGAAACAGGGTTTTGACCGAAAAGGTAATTTGGGGTGCACAGAGTGCCGTAGACTCGAGGCGGTTGTTTCGAAGCAAAAGCCCCGTGGTGTAGCGGTCAAGCATCAGCGGTTCTGGCCCGCTGGACCCAGGTTCGAGTCCTGGCGGGGCTACCATCTCTTCTCTTTCGCGGCAGATGCTGACTTAGATTGGTGAACAGTACTATGGATGAAGACGATAGTATTAGACTCGTAAGGAATGGCTATGACAAGATTGCATCTTGCTACCATGCAGAGCAAGTGACCTTCGATATTTCTGGTATACTTCAGAGCTTCATCGAATCCGTTCGCCCGGGGGGACGAGTATTGGATGCTGGATGCGGTGCTGGAGTGCCAGTTGCGAGGACACTTGTCAAGAATGGGCTCCAGGTCACAGGTATTGACATCTCGGATAGTATGCTCAAGCTAGCAAGAGAACATGTCCCTGAGGCTGTCTTCTTGCTCCAAGACATGACGAAACTCTCGTTTGATGAAGACGAGTTCGACGGGATCGTGTGCGCTTTCGCTCTCATTCATGTGCCAAGAACCCTACATCGTGTGGTGCTAGGTGACTTCTTCCGAGTCCTAAGACCAAATGGGCCCTTCCTTGTCAGTCTGGGTCTGGATGACTGGGAAGATGTGCACGAGTACCATGGACATCTGATGTACTGGAGCCATCATGACATGGAAACTTCTCTCAGTCTTGTGAAGCAGGCTGGGTTCAGAGTTGTCTGGGATCGCGTCTTGGATACTCGAGGGGAGAAACACTACTGGATACTTTCGTTGAAAGAATGACTGCCATCTTGTCGGACACCAATCGGTATCATTCCTTTCTTTTCCTCTCTTCGCTCCCAAGACGGCTTCTTGCATGATTTTCGTTGTTCTTACGTCGATTTTTGTTAATCAGGACTAAAAGACGGGTTTTTCGATTTTTCGACAAACTTGTGCTTTTTGGCTAGAACCTATAGATTTATAGGCCAAATCTGCTCTCCTTCAGTCGGAGACGCAAGACCCGCGGATTCACGTTCGTTAACTTGAGTTTCCTGTTGCTTCAGTCTGCGTCCCTCCCGGCGGAGATCAACAGGTAGCGGGTCTTCTCCACCTTTTTCAGCTAGTCATTCACGATCAGTATTCTAGCCGTCTTCTGTTATGCTCTCAAAAGGGCTAAGGATTCAGGACAAGCTTCTTAACATCGTTGACTCAGACTCTCAAATCGGTGAGCAAAGATTGGAACGCGTAGAGCTTGGCTGGGATGATTTCTGGGCAGAGGTCTTCCGTGTTGGGCATCGTGGGTCAATACCTGGTATCCAGCAATACGATGAGCTCGTCGTAGACTTCTGCTGTGATGTTTTGGACCTCA
>CAYFTD010000419.1:0-4551 GCA_964345915.1 uncultured archaeon | reverse complement strand
TGTTCCTTATTTCCCACATCCTTGGGTGGCGACTTTGGTTGGTCTGACATTTGTCATCATGCTTGCAGTGGCAAACCACGACAGATTCAGTAGGTTCTTCGCTGCTATGGCTAGACCGGAGGACCTTGACCATGGCAGTGTGAGGGGCCCTTTCTGGTACGCGGTTTCCATTACTGTCTTGACAGCCGCATTTACGTTCACAGGATATGAGCGACTCTATTTCGTCGCTGCGGCCGCCATTCATATGATGATGTTCGGGGATGGAATGAGCGCACCAATTGGCATAAGATACGGGAAAAGATCAACTAGAGTCATATTTGGATCGAAACGGAGCCCTCAGGGTACTGCTGCGGCATTCATCTTCGGGTTCCTTGGAGCGCTTCTTGCGTTCTGGATATTTGGTGTCATCAACTTCGGGACCTTTGTACTTGGAAATCAGATTCTATGGGCTCAGATGATTCTGCTGGCCTTGGTTGGTGCAATCACAGCGACCTTTGTCGAACTAATCAGCCCCAAGGGGACTGATAACATTCTATTGCCTCTCGTCAGCTGTGTCGTGATGTTCTTTGTAGGTATGGCGCTTGGAATTGTATCCCTGTGAGCCTATTGACCTGGCTCAACGGTCAGTCTGTAGTAGTAGGTTTGACCAGCCGTATCGCTGTCTCGTTGAATACGGACTACCTGACCGGCTTTGGCACCAAGAACTTTCGCGGCTGGGTCGTCCCGGTAGATCCTAGGCAGTTGCGACTTCTCAATTCCATAATGGTCTAGGACCAATCTGACCTCCTCTTCATCGGCAATTACATGCGAAGGAACTAGCTCGTGTCCAAATAGGTCAAAAGAAGCGTATCCACCCTCGACAAGCTCCACCCTAGTTTCACGTGCGTGCTTCTTGGAGGCGGGAGTCACTCTGGATCCTCCCACGAGCATGCCCTCCTGTGCATTCGCCTCTTCCATGTCTTTGACAAGCTCCCTCACAAGCGCGACGCCTACGACTTTGGGCTCCTTGAATACCCATACGACCGAGAGAACTGTCGTGTCTTCCAATTCCTTCTTTGGATGCATCACGTACTTGTCATCATATTCCAAGAGCTCTTCAACCGCATACCCTCTAAGTGTCAGAAGGCCCCGTGTTTTTAGAATCAAACTGGGCAGCTCAACCAAAATACGAACACCCGAAGATATGGAGCAATCCGGTCTGCGAGTTATAAAGATTCCCAAGAGAATGATTTGGAGAAGTGATTGAGATGCCGACGCAACCCGTCAGCGGCTCCCACTAGGCCCATGGGCTTTCGAACTCTAGGAGCCTACGACGAGGCGGTAATAGTAGACAGATCCTGCTGTATCACTTTGTCGTTCAATGCGGATGACCTGTCCAGGCTTTGCACCTAGCACTTTGGCTGCAGGGTCACTGCGAAGTATCCGAGGAATCTCGTCGCGTCCGATACCATAGTGCTCTAGGACAAGCCGGACCTCATCCTCATCCGCAATGCTATGAGCTGGAACAAGCTCATGAGAGAATAGGTCAAACGATGCGTATGTTCCTTGGATAAGCTCTACTCTTGTTTCCAAAGCTAGCTTCTTGGCTGCAGGTGTGAATCTCATCCCGCCTACAATCATACCCTCGGTGGACTCCGATTCCTCCATTATCTTCACTAGGTCTTTGACTATGGCCACACCGACAACTCGCGGCTCCTTGAATATCCAAACTACTGACTTGATCTCTCCTTCATCAGCGTGCTTTGTAGGATACATCTGATATCGGTCTTCATACTCGAGCAGCTCACTGACATCATACGAGCGAAGATTGAGGAGATCCCTTGTCTTTAGCACTGTGCTAGCCAACTCTACCATAGAAAACCAACCCAAGAAGCTCTGAGCGTCGGCGTATCCAGTGACCATATAAAGATTATCAACTGACCGTCTTCAAAATCAGGGAAGCGGTCAAGAGACCGAAGCCCTACTCTTCGAAAAGGCGCATGGGCCGATTGCAGCACACAAGAGTGCCAGTCCCGTACTTTACTACTCTAACTACTTGTTGGCAAATGTCGCAGACGTAGATCGCTCCTTCTTTTCCCATTCATGCCATTCTCCAAGCGATGCTGTTGAGAGTACAACCCGTCAACGTATTATGGCTTCTGATAGTGGCCCCTATCATGTGAAAACCCAAGCCCAATGAAAGTAGCAGGGAAGAGGCATAGGACGAAGATACTTATACGCAGGTGCAGCTCATGCTTTCATAAGGTAAGAGGCGATTGTCGTGGCCGGACTTACAAAAGGAATGATAGCTGACGTCAAGAAGAAGAGGGCGATATCTCTTCCCGAGGACTTCTTCAAGAATCCAGATCTCAAGGAGATGAGGGCCGCCATGGTGATTTACTTTGAGCGGTCTGGAGAAGTGAGACTGATTCCTATGATGAAGGAGGGTGGGGCACGTGTCAGACTAGAGGTTGAAAAAGTGAATCCGGCCTTGATGCAGACGATGACTCAGTTGTTCAAGCAGCATGATCTCAAGGTCCTCTTCACAACAGGTTTTTGCTTTGAAGAGAACCGCTGCGTCTACGAAGTCTATTTTGCTGCTGACGAGATTAGAGAGAAAGAACCAACTATTCGTGAAACGATTGAGAGCATTCCAGGACTCTATGATGCCGAGTTTGAGATTCTTGAGATTGGAGTCGAGTGGTAGAAACTCTTCTCATGCTTTGAGTGGATGATTCTTCGTTTCAGTCGACGATACGCAATGCAACGTTTTCCTTGACTGCAGTGTCTACCAGTTCCATCTTGACTTTGAGAAGTGCTTCCATATACCCTTGGATGAATGGTGCAGGATAGTACGGACTTGCTATCACAATCAAGTCATCGCGTATGTCTATTGACCCCCAACCATAGTCCTGCAATAGTCCGGTTATCAATTCTCGGCTTTCAGCTGCTTTGGGATCGGCACCTCTGAACAACCTCACTACGTCCTCGACCGCTGCTTGGCTTCCTGCCGTGACACCAAGCTCGTATTGATCAGATGGAGTGAGTTTGGAGAAGAAGAGAGACGTCATAGTTTCGGACTCCATCACAACTCTGAAGCCACTCACGTAGATTCCTCGCTCATTCCATTTGTGGACCGAATAGTCTAGGAACCATCGAACAGCATCCTCAATGAGTTGAGCTCTTGATCTGCCTACTCTATCATGGACAAGGTTATCGATTCTTCCCACCAGTGCTTGACTCATTGTGACACTGATGATCTTCTTCTTCAGCAGCTCACTGATCTCATTGAGCCGAGCTTCCTGAGACGTGCTGCGCTTCGCCTTGCCCTCGAGGCTTGCTTTCTCCTTCATTAATGCGGATTCTTCGAATCTTAGCGACAATATCAGAGAACCTCCAGTTGCCACATGAGCGAAGTTATCGATGCACTCATAGTGTGTATTTACATCTACGGGGTCTTGATAGTTCACATCCATCTAACTATATGAACCCTTTGGGAGCGTAAATGACGATTAGAATTGTCCGTATGCAGAAACCTTAATCGCGGAACCTACAAGGAAACGCCAGAGTTGTGATTCATGGAATACTGCGAACTTTGGCTTGAAACAGACAACCGACAATTCCGAGTCGCACTCCTTGTGCCTGACGGATTTGAACTCCCTGATGGATTCAACCTACTACGGCCTTTGGACCCGTCGGGAAAGATACTCTATGTATCCGAATGGCATCCAGGGATTGCGAAAGCAAAGCAACAGATCAATAGCGCAGCTCAGTTCTATAGCGACAGGGCAGAGAAGTTTCTTTTCTTTAGAGAGATAAGACCGGCAAGCACTGCCTGATGTCTACTAGGTTATGCTTCCAGGGCACAAAGAAAAAGGAAAGGGGGAGGGGCAAAAACCCCTCTATGATTTCCGGCTATGGCCATGGAATACCAAGGCCCACCAGTGTCGGGTTGAAGAAGATGATTACTCCAATCCCGATGGCTGCAAGGCCAATTATGACAATAACAGGTGTGGCAGCGAAGACCCTCCCGATAAGCTGAATTAGCTTGATCAGAAGACCGCTAAGGAGATACACTACCGCGAATATGACAAAAGCTATCACGGCCATCCACTTGAATGAGATTATCTGAGAAACGATCTCACCAATGATTGGGTCTGAAGCTAGCGGGGCCAGGAATCCGTACAGTGTAAAGGTACCAAACAGAGCCAGGCCGAGCGCCAATAACAGAGCAATCGGGAACTTCGATAACAGTCGCATGCTTAAGGCGAATCCTGCTAGTATCAGGACTCCGGCCACGATAATGGCATCGGGGTTGGCCGCATAGACGACATAGCCCACCAGCATATCAAGTATGCCGACGAAGAAGCCTAGGTATGTGCTTATAGCTACAAGGCCGTCAAAGATCGTTCCCAATAGCGGTACTGGGTCCGTAATGTTCTCTAGCAGCCATGCAGCAGCCAGAATGCCAGAGCCTATCAACACCCATGCGACGACTATGTCATTCTGAAAGTAGGCCACTATCTCATCGAGAGTGAGGTCCAAAAACTCCAATTGAAGCATGGTTTACAC
>CAYFTD010000418.1:0-3525 GCA_964345915.1 uncultured archaeon | reverse complement strand
AACTATCCTGGCTTTGTGCAACTTACAGGGAAAGAACTCGCCGACAATCTCAAGGAACATGCGCTTGACTATCCCGTCACGATTGAAACAGGCACTGTTGTAGATGTTTTTCCCGATAGTCAAGGATTCTTCTACGTTGTCACCACAAACAAGACCTACCTGGGGAAGACAATCCTCTTTGCCACAGGGATGAAGGAACGAGAACTTGAAGTACCTGGTCACGACGAGCTTCGAAACAAGGGGGTCTCATACTGTGCGTTATGCGATGCTCCTCTCTTCAAAGACAAAGAGGTTGCGGTCGTAGGTGGAAGTGACAGCGCAGCGAAAGAGGCGTTACTTCTCGCGAAGTACTGTCCAAAGGTCTACATGATTTACCGCAAGGCGCAGATACGCCCAGAGCCAATCAATGGACGCCGCATTGAGTCGGAGCCGAAGATCGAAGTGATAACTGAAACAAATGTGACTGAGATCCTTGGCGATACAAGGGTCACTGGAGTTAAGCTGGACAGACCATACAACGGTTCAGATTCTCTGGAGCTAGACGGTGTGTTCATCGCAATTGGCGGCATTCCTTTTTCAGATCTTGCCAAGAAGCTTGGTGTAGAAACGAATGAGAAAGGCGAGATCAAGATAGACCGTTCCAGTCGAACCAACGTTGAGGGAGTATTCGCAGCAGGTGACGTAGCTGATACTGAGTTCAAACAAGCCATTACTGGTGTTGCCGAAGGTGTACACGCGGCCTACCAAGCTTATCGTTATGTAAACGAACGTGAGTTCGTCTTCACATGTCAATAGGACTATACCGGCTGACTACTCACGGTTTAATGCAACTCTCCATGGGTAGAGTTCTGCATGAAAGATGTTGGCCTTCACAGCTGGGTCGTTCTTCATTATCTCAGTGGCTCTCTCGAGGGAATCGCACTCTATCATTGTCAGGCCAACAAGCACATCGCTGAATCGCCCGGCCATCACCAACTCTCCTGTGGCCTGAAGGCTCTGAAGATACTTGAAATGCTGTCCCACAATCTCCTCTGTTTCTTCCTGGCCGTAGGAAGGAGCAGGCCGTAGCATAATGACGTAAGAGAGTTTCTCCATCTTCTGGTTCCTCTGTGAAATCGCTTCGGGCTATTCATCAGTCGCCTCAAAGAGCTTCTCAATGAAGATCTCTGGAGGCGTCAGACCTTCGATGGAAACGGTTTCGTTGAAGATAGTCTTCGGGACTCCAAATACCTCGTACTTCTCAGTAAGCTCTCGAAACTCCAATGACTCAACCATGTCTGACTGGATCAAAGGATTGAGAATTGCTGCTTGGTTGGAGAGTCTGACCATTGCTGGACAATATGGACACTGTGGAGTTGTGAATACTTGAATATGAACCGGCTTGTCGATGGCCTTGATGTCCTCAATGATGTCGGCAGGGAGCTGAGATTCTCCCTTGGACACATCCAGTATTGAGCCAATCAAAGCGCCGAACTCGTGTCCTGCAGCAATACCATAGAACCGTATCTTGTACTCATCAGCTCCATGTAGGATGGTTGCAGGAACACGCGCGACGCCTAGCTCACCCGCCTTGCCCTCCTCCAGAGTGTCCTCATGTATGATGACACTAATCTTGTCTGATAGGTCCGCGATTTGCTCCATCATGTCCCTGACGTCATGACAATAGAGACACTTCTTCCCCTCAATGAAGACATGCATCGTGACATCATTTTCAAGTCCTTCGAAGACCTCCATCACCTGCGTCTTGGTTTCATCATCAATCTCAACGACCATGATAGTCAGGCCTCTAGCTAAACAGAGTCGGTATTTCCAAGATATAACCGCTTTGCTGTAGCAAATCCCGGGCCAGAACCAATATGCTTCTTCTACTCAGGCTTCAGAGGCACAATCTGAACGACAGCCTTTCCGAGGCGTTTTGTAACTTTGATCGTGTGCTGAGCTGTTTCCATGACAAAGCTGTCTCCCTCGTCTAGGTTATCGAGTACCACCTTGCCTGGGCCGTTAAGGTACTGTGTATACCTCTGAATCGCAGCTTTCTCGTTGGTTTCTTTCTTGTGAGAGTAGCTCATGATGATACTCCCCCGTGTTATGCTCAAACGGGTATTAACTAGATGAAACAGCAGTTTCATGCTATAAATGAAGCGTGTGGATATGCTTTGAATGAGAAAACTGCCAACGACAAGAATTGGAACGTGACCGGTTTCTACGGAGTCTGTACTAACCCATTGGCCGGTACCGGAAGAAGCTGTCATTATCTTCCTTCATCTTTGCTTCAACTACAGCCTTGCCCTTGACTTTGGTCACTTTTAGCAGCATGTCGACTTCAGACCTTAGTGTGAAGCTCTCACCTTCCTTTAGACTCCGAAGCACCTCCTTACCAAGCGGTCCGTTCAATAGCTCCCCGTATAGCTTCGCTAGTTTGATTCTGACGATCTCCTCATCCCCAGAAGGCAATTCGCGAACCCCCGCGAATGTATTATCTAGGTAATATAGTTCTGGCGTTCTTAAACCCACTTATGACCAATCTGGAAAACGTCTACGCCTTTGTCAAAGCTCATCCCACGTGATTCTTCCGTCGTCTCTAAGCTCCTCGAGAGCTGGGGGCAGCGCCTTTTTCTCTCGTAGTGCAGCGTCGGCGCGAAGCTCTGAAGTCCCTGGAACTCCGAGGTCTTCAAGCTCACCCAAGGCGAAGAGTGGACTCAAGTTCAGAAAGGTGAATTCATTCTCTTCTGGATGATCGCTGTGGAGGTAGAGCTCCTCAAGGGCAACACACTCGGCAAGAGGGGCGAGATTGATTGCTCTGAGTTGATTCCCTGCGATATCAAGGACCCGCAATTCCCTGCAATTTACCAACGGAGAAAGATCAAGTTCTGCAAGGGCATTCATCGCGAGTTCGAGTCTTCTCAAATTCTTGCAGTTGCCAAGTGGCTCAAGATCAATCGCCTGAATCTCATTACCACCCAGTCTTAGTATTCTAAGGTCCTCGGCGTTCGACAATGGGGATATGTCAATCGATTCCAAGGCATTCTGGTGAATGTAAAGAAACTTCATCTTCTGACACCCAGCCAAAGGCTCCAAGTCAATCTCACGGAGGGAGTTGTACATGAGATTGAGCTGCTGGAGTTCTTTGCAGCTATTCATTGGACCGAGGTCGATTGACTCCATCATGTTCGTTTCCAGCTCTAGACTCTCAAGACTTGTACACTCGGAGAGTGGTTCTAGGTTAATGTCAGCAATCTTGTTGTTGAACAACCTGAGCCTTCTCAAGTTCTGGCATGAGGACAGTGGTGCTAGATTAAGCGATTCAATCTGGTTCGTACCCAAGTTGAGTTCTCGTAGAGTCTTACATTTCGCAAGTGGCTCAAGGGCAACCGCTGCAATGGAATTCTTGAACAAATCTAGGACCTGCAGATTGTCAAGCGCGGCCAGAGGTGTAAGGTCTATGCTGGTTATCTTGTTGGAAGAAAGGTTAATCTCTGTCAAGTCCAACATGGGATCTAGAAGAGTCAAGTCTATGTCTACTAT
>CAYFTD010000417.1:0-3330 GCA_964345915.1 uncultured archaeon | reverse complement strand
GTATACAAGATTATAGTCGTGGGCGATGCTGAAGTAGGGAAGACTAGTACCATCAATAGATGGGCCCATGGATGGTTCAGACACGACTACAAGCTCACTGTTGGCGTGCAGCACTACAGCCGCACCTTAGAGCTTGGAGAGGGCGAAGACAAGACGAGTATAAAGCTCATAATCTGGGATTTTGCCGGACAAGACGTCTTCAAAGAGCTAAGGGCTTCGTTCTATGATGGAGCTACAGGGACTGTTCTGATGTTTGACATCACGAGAAAGAGAACGTTCAACCATTTGAAGCGTTGGATTGAAGAGACGTGGGAGAATATCGGGGAGCGAGTTCCAGTTGTGGTCGTGGCAAACAAAGCAGACTTGAAGCCTCATCGTGTACCAAAGAAAGACATCGCCAAGTACGCCAAGAGTCTGAAAGCGCCGCACCTCGTGACAAGTGCACTTACAGGCTCCAACGTCACCGATCTCTTCGAGCTGGTGGCGAAAATCGTGCATCAGGAAACACAGGGAATTGTCCCAAAGGGTCACGACTGGTCAAAACGACCGCGAAAAAGAACCACAAAGAAGAAGACAGCAGTCAAGAAGACCTCTAAGAAGAAGCCTAAAGCAAAGAAACAACCTCGTCAAGGCTAGATACTGAAATGTCTGGCTTCGTGTCTAGTCCTCTTGGATCAGACACTACGTCGCTGCTTCGGCCGCGATCAACCAGTATTGTGGTCATCCCAGCTGCATTCCCCCCAGCTATGTCAGAGTCTGGGTTGTCACCAACCATAACTGCATCCCTTATCTTGAAACCCAACACAGTCGCGGTTTCTACGAAGATCTCTGGCATGGGTTTTCCCACAACGACTGCCTCAACCCCAGTAGCGTGTTCTATTGCTGTCACAATGGATCTTTCTCCAATGAAGACATCCTCATTTCCGAGATAGACTCCTCCATACCTCAGGCTTCCACTGACGCAGATTAGTGCTGCACCTTCCTGGACCATCTTTGTTGCAAAGTTGAGTTCCTGAAACGTAAGACCTCGGTCCGCTGCTACTGCGACGTACTCAACTGGAGGGTTGTTTGTTACATTGAGGCCGCGAGCAACGAAATCTTCTGTTGTACCGCCCTCGCTTATGACAAAGCATCTTGCTTTCGGTGACCTATTGAACACATATGCGGCGGCTGCAGCTCCCGCGCTGAATGTTCTATCTTGGGCTAGATCGAAACCGGCCTGCGTCAGAACATCATGAATCTGTCGAGACGATAATCTACCAACATTAGTAAGAACGGCATTTGTTTTTCCCAATGACTCAAGATGATTCCATAGGTTCATTGCGTCAGAAAAAACCTCAGGATGCTCAATGTCCTTCACCAGAGTATTGTCAACGTCAAAAAGCTACAAACGCTTCTGTTCCAAATCCAAGTCTTCCACCTTTGTGCATTTGACTTCTCATGCAAAAGAATCTGTCTGGAGAAGTACTGTAGACTACTCCTTCTCTTTGAGAGGTATCACGCATATGAACTTGAAAGACTCGCTGCCTTCAGTATTGTCATACCCGTGGTGGAAGTCTGGAGGTATGTACACGACATCATCCTTCTTGGCGACGTCAGCTTGGCAATCACCCAACAGCTTCGCTTCACCCTGCAATATGAAGATCTGATGCTCTTCCGGATGAGAATGCGGTGGAACTATGCCGCCCGGTTGTATCTCAAAATAGCGCATTGCATAAGTGATTGCTCCGGTCCTGCGTCCAATCAGCCATCGAACGGTGGTCTTCTTTGCTCCGGGCAATGAAATCTTGGATTCTTCTCGCTCTGTGAAGTTGATTACGTACATCAGATGACTACACCTCAATCACAGGGGGTCAATTTCATGGAGGCTGAGGGTGGCGCTATAATAGTATTAGGTTATAGACCTGCAACCCTGCGGCTTCGACACAGAATAGAACAACCACAGAAAGGTTAATCTAACTTGCCCGGCACTCTCCAAAAGAACCACCCTAGCGCTGCTTGCCAATATCTGTTGAAGTGATGAGGATGAGTGACGAAGACACATACGTTCGAGCAAAACTGACTGAAATCAACGGTGCCATCGAACGACTTACTCAGATGCTAAACAGAATGATAGACGTTCTGTCCAAAATCACCGAGGTGCAGGATTCAAACTCGGAGATTGCCTTGACTGTTGCTGCCAACAGTGAGAAGCTTGATGAATTGATGACTCGATTGGAAGGTATCTCCACGGCCGTACCGGTAGCCGCGGCGACAGAAGCGTCAACCATTGCCCAGAAGGGCGCGGTTTCCAGTCTCCAGGCTGTTCTCGATACATTGGAATCTCAGATTAAGGAAGGAGTCATTGCCAGCGACCTATCAGGCAAAATACATCAG
Organism: uncultured archaeon; assembly: GCA_964345915.1. Classification (GTDB taxonomy): domain Archaea; phylum Asgardarchaeota; class Thorarchaeia; order Thorarchaeales; family Thorarchaeaceae; genus SMTZ1-83. The sequence goes on along the minus strand of CAYFTD010000417.1, from coordinate 954 downwards.
GCTGCCAGCGCGGTGGATCAGAAAGGCGGCGCCGGACAATTGGTTGTAAAAATGCAGCGATGGGTACGCATTCTGAAGACTTATGGTAGAGTTGACCCAATAAGTCCAGGGGACATTCAGAAGCTTCGAAGTGACATAAGGAAGTGGCAGAAGGAAATCGCAGAAGCCAGGTAGATCACTACTCACGCGACAATCACTGCCTAATACCTTCAGACTCGCAGTTCAGACTCCTTATAAAGGAACGACGTTTGGTGAATATTTAATAGGAGTTCCTTTGAGCTTCAAATATCCCTTCTGCCGGGAGTTAAAGGGGTGCACCAATATGTTACCAGACGACTGGGAGATAAGTGTTCGAGAAAGTATCGAACGATTTCCTCAACCGCATAGGGACAAGATCATGGAAGCCTGGTACGAATGGCTTCACATGAATCCCGAACCTCCTTATCACGAGAGCTGGTCAGAATACTCGGCTCGCCTGGACGATCAAGAGGCACTCTACACGGAAACCCGTGTCTATCTGAAACGTGTTACAAATGATCTTCGTGATTTTGAGGTTCCTCAAAGGACATGGCAGAAGATAGCCAAGGCTCTGGCCGCAGTAGCGAGTGTCTTTCTAGTGATTTTCTTGGCCCTCTCGAGACTGGCAAGAGCGGCTGAGTGACGTCGAGAGTTTGACTCGTCTTTTCTGAGAGGCCCACTTATATTGAGCCTAGACTGCAACTTACAATAGCGATGGATTCGGCAGAGATTGAGTTGCCTAGCACAATGCAAGAAAGGATTGTTGAGGCCGCAGAAGCAATCCGAAACGCGAAGAAGGCACTCGCTATCTCCCACATCGATGCCGACGGCATAAGTGCATTGTCGATAATCGTTACAATCCTTGAGAGAGTAGGTGCAGACGTAGTTTGGAGAAACATACACCAGTTGAATTCAGAAACCATCCAAGATGTCCTC
>CAYFTD010000416.1:0-11750 GCA_964345915.1 uncultured archaeon | reverse complement strand
ATGTGAGTATTAATGACTCTATCAAGAATGTGAAATAGCAATGCAATCCTTCGAAAAACCTCAGCCTCAGAACATTCCTTCAATTGGATGACCTTTATGAATCTCTGCACCAAGTCATTATAGAACTTCGTGGCAATCTTAGTGATCTCTTGGAATATCTCTTGACCTTTGCCTAATTGAGGACTTACCAGTTCCTGAACAAATAGGTTTGAACGGCGCACCTGAATTGCACGCTCTATAATACTCGACCAGACCTTCAGGAATCCTTCATAGTCCAATGTTCGGGGGAGATCCAAATCTGTAATACTTCGCATGTTTCTTCGCATGATCTCAAAGAAGATGTCTACCTTCCCTTTAGGAAAGTATCGATAGACAGTCCCGATACTTACGTCTGCCTTCTCTGGAATGTCCCTGACACTGGCTCGATGAAGTCCTTTCTCTCCAATGATATCTATCATGGTTTCAATTATCTCCTCTATCTTTGCATCCTTGTCACGTGTGAATTTCTTCTCGCGTACTCCCATGACCATCCAGCTTGGATTTGAGACACATCTATATGGCTGTATCTGAACGGTTGTTCAGTTAGGAAAGCATATATGAACACTTGTTCAGTTATTGGTGAGTGTGACCGGCATGGAAATCAACCTAACCCTGAGAATCATCTATCTGTTACTCTGGCTTTTCTACTTGCTCTCAAGGCTCATTCCCTCAAGAGGGCTCCCAAGTCTTGAAACGTCAAAGACAGAACGCCGTGCAGCCCTGAAGGAGGAAGGCTGGTACATCCTGTTCACGATTGCGGTTTCTTGGTATGGAAACCTCATTGTAGCTGGACTGTACCTTCTTGATCCACCATGGATGTTATGGTCCTACTTGTATCTGCCAGTAGAGCTCCGAATACTTGGTGTGGCCATAGCGTTGGTTTTGATTCCTTACACCTACTGGACCGGAAAAGTCCTTGCTGAGAATTACTCTGACACCCTGCAGGTTCAAGAGAAGCAGACTCTCATCACAACTGGCCCATATGGAAGAGTTCGACACCCCATATACGCATCTGCAATCTATTTTCTAGGTTCGCTTGTACTTGTTTCGGACAACTTCCTCTTTCTGATTATTCTCATCCTGGTAGTCCCGGGCATATACCGCAGGTTGAAGAAAGAGGAGAGAATGATGATTGACCAGTTTGGTGATGATTACCTTGATTATATGAAACGGACAGGCAGAATATTCCCAAAGGTTTAGGGCACGAGTATCTGCCCCACAGACAAGAGAAGAAGATGAAGTGATGTTCCACAAATGAGAGCGTTTTCCTCTCCCGTCTACCTTCAACTCCTGGAAACTTGATACAATCTTTCAATGTTAGATTGACTTATTACTCAAATCACAAAAAGAGTGCTGAGGAATTGAAACGGTTGGTAGAGTCGGACGTCAGAGCTCCAGATGACCAGACAAAGAGAGTCCATTGGCCACTTCTCCTCATCCTTTCAGCTCTGTTCGCACCGTTTGTGTTTGGCTATCAGTATCTGGAGTGGTTTCACAGTTCGTCCTCTCATATGACCTGGTTCATAGCCATAGGCTTTGGATCAATTGAGAATTCTGATTGGACAGGAAGCACTTGGTTCTTGAGGACCGTCTTCTCGTCAGGGGTATTGGACCCTTTTGCGGCTTTTGCATTCTACGCCATTCTTCTCTTTCCTCGACTCCTTTTTGCAACTACCACTTCAATGCATTATATTGATAGGCTCAGCAAGGCCTACGTCGTTGCATCAGCTATTCCTGTAATTGCTGTGACAGCCTGGGTAACTCTGCAGCTAATGACCGCAAGCATCATCCTAGGCTCTCCCCCAGGTGTTCTCATAAGCATCGCTGCACCTGATGTGGATGCGAGGCTCTTCTTACCCACACCCATTCTTCTTCTGCTTGGTTACATCATCATCAGGTCGAAGGAGTAGGTTCGACTTGGTAGTCAGGTCAATCTAACGTTCCTCAAGATTGATGCTTGGTTCTCACTACTGTGTGTACAAGGGTTACATATGACTCAAGCGGGAGCTTACATCAAGAACAAACATGTTCGCGATGGTTATGGCAATGAGGGTTATGTGTAGGCGTACCAGTGCATCCAAGTTCCTCGTCATTGCTCTGGTTGCTAGTTCACTAATCCTCTTCTGCGACGTGGCAGAAGCAGGAATCATCTCATTTCGCTTCGACGAGAGAGAAAGACTGTGATGAGTTTCGTAAGACAGTCTGAGCAGGGTCGACTCTTTGGCAGATTGTTTAAGGGTGAATTTCTCGCAGAGATAACTCAGAAAAGTTCAACCCTATTCCTACGTGAAGTGGGACAAAACCCGTACCTGAAATGGGATGAATGGGTGAGTGGAATGGAAGACTCACTGAGAGATATGCTCAAGCACGGAAGGAAGTTTGAACGGCTGAGGACTGCTGAACCTGGAATATTCATCAGAAAGATACCTCAATCAAAGAATGAACCAGCCTATCTAGCTGTTGAGATGAACCCGACTGGCCAGAACGGAAATCCAATGAACAAGATAGGCGTCATCATAAGAGACCAGAACCAACTCGATGCTATCAGAGCAATTCTATCTCAGAGGAAGGTAGACGAAATACTTCAGACAGTAGAGAAGGTAAGCCATCAGCAGGTTGATTGATCGTCATAGAACAGGTGGTTTCCGCACCAGAGTATCTGCCCTACAGGCAAGAGAAGCATATTCAGATTCAGTTTCCCATTTGAAACAGACGTCAAACCTCTCTCCCTCACTCGTTCTTCTCAACGAACTACTGGTCAGTGCGTATTTCCGATTCGACGACACGTTTCGCGATGATCAGTTTGGAAAGAGGATTGGCTACAAGTTCTAGGGTCAACGTCTATGCTACTCATCCCAGAAGAATCTATGATTGCACTGTTCATGCCCTTCCATCAGTGTCTTTGTGCGTTCCAGTTTGAGGTTTGGATTCATTGTTTTGATGAAGGGGTGATCTCCCTCGCACAGCATGATCTTACCAAGGTCCTCTGCACCAAGGTCCCGGAAGGTCTTCGCATACAGGCACTCTGTATAGTTGCAGTTTAGCTCACTGTCTGTTTCGTGAGGAAAGTCAACGGTTACGATATTGGAGAGGTAGTCACCAAAGGAAACTTCCTTCCAGTAGTCCTTGAACTCCTCGAAGCTGGACACACGTGTATCGCCGACAGATTCTGTAGTCGAACGTTCACTCCAATCTCTGACTGCAGTGAGAAGTCTATCCCTCGACATCACCTTTTCGAGTTCCCTGAAGAGGGCTATTACTCGAGTGTACTTCTCGCGAAAGAGTTCTTCATACGTGATTTGAAGTTGGTTCTGAAACTTATGTGATTGATCTTCTGTCATCATCAACCATCTCTCTTTCAGGATTGTTTGTTCAACCTCTTCAAAAAGCATTCCATTTCAGGATTGATCAACTTCAAACATAGCACAACCCTCTGAGAAACAGATGTAGTCCAATCCTAAAATGAGCACAGGTCAGTCTCCTGTTTCTTCTTCCTAGTAGACTGAGAGGTAGAGATTGCGTTGTGAGCTGAGTATTTAGAGTAATGCGTCTAGGGCGTTCCAACTTCGCTAGAGAAGAAGAGGATGAACCATGAAAATTGATACTCACCTACATCTGGATGACCCCTGGATGACGGACGAGGAACTCCGTCAAAGGACGATTGAGGATATCACAGAGAACCGCATAGTAACGTGGGCGCAATCCTGTAGTATTCCTTCTTATGAGAAGACACTGGCATATTCAAAACGATCTGAATTCATTTTCCCTTCGTTTGGAGTCCTTCCTTGGTATGCTAATGAGTACATGGACAAGCTTGATGATGTAAGAAGATTGTGTCAAGATGCATTGATGCTGGGCGAAATTGGACTGGATGAGAAGAGCCCCAGAAACAACTCAACAAAGGAAGAACAGAATGCACTCTTTGCAGTCTTCTTGGAAACAGCAGAGAAGCACAACATGATATTGAACTGTCATTTCAGAGGAGGACTAGAAAGAGACGGATTAGAGGTATTGAAGAGTTATAGAGTGAAGAAAGCGATATTTCACAGATATTCTGGACCACCTGAAATGATAGATGAAATCACTGAAAATGAGTTCTATATTTCCTATGGATCTCCAAGCTATCGGAATCTCTCGCAAGATATGAAAGAATACTTGGAAGCGAGAGTTCCAAAAGTCCATGATGATTTACTAATAGTAGAGATAGATGTTCTGCCCAGAGGCGAAGCCTTCAGACCACCCTCTGAGATTCTTCCTTTAATACTGAAACCGATTGCTGATATGAGAAAAACAACACCAGAGGAAATCGAATCTCTCAATCATAGGAATGTTCTAAGGCTCATTGAAGACAGCCCAAGACTGAAAGACATGGCCAATTTGCTAAGACTCTGAGCATAATCTGCGAGTATCTCGATGGTCTTGTCTGCCGCCCAGACAAGGGAAACAAATCCAGTTTCAGTTTGTATATGAGAGAGGGTCTTCATCTCCCTCTTTCTATCAATCAGCTTATCTCTTCTCAAAAGGTCTGGCCGGTCTTCTTAATCATAACTGCTTATGTCAAGAAATCGAAGAGTAGAAGCATGAGTATAGCAATAATCACGCCAACGATCAAGGCGGCAACAGCTCTCACATTCAATGACTACTCATCTCCAAAGATCGTAGGACTGGAGGACCAGGAGTTTTTATCTAGGCAGTCATATCGCTTGAGGGACTAGGTCATATCTTTGCTTCAGCTAGACCCCTCGAATCCCATCAATACGGTGTTGTTGGTGGTCATACTCGTAGTCATTGGTATCTGGATTGCAGCGGAGCTGCGACTTGAGGGGGGACTAAGAGATGCAATACGAGTGGTCTGTGCGTTTGTCTTGAGTGTGTTGTTTATGTTGATCATGTACACATCAGGGATGATAGCCTTCTAGGTGTAGGCCGCGGATCGTCATAGAAAGGCCTTCGGACCAGTGCATACGCCCTACAGAGGCGAGTAACAGATGTAGATGTGGACTCCAATATGAGAGAAGAGGTGTCAGCTATGATAGATGCTCATCAATCATCTCATCTCTGAAATCAGGGAAATACATCCATTCCGGGACAATCATTTGATCAGTAATCTCAGTTCCCTTGAACAATGATAATAGCCCAGACCGAAGGGGAACGACCTGCTTTGATGAGTCAACGACAAATGTGAGCATGAGTTCTGGACTGTTCGCTATCCTGAAGCTAATCCAATAGCTCTCGCCAAACTTCTCTCGAAACATCTTCTCCAATTCAGAATAGTCCATCTCAACAATGGCGGGACTCCTCATCGCAAACATTACGACAAACCGTCGCTCTGTTGCTGCGGGATTTATCTGGATGGTTTCATGGATGAGGTTGTGCTTTCTCATGAAAGTCAGTCGTTTTCGAACGGTTGGCACCGATGCACCAACATCAAATGCAATATCACTTAATGTCTTACGTCCATCTGATTGGAGTGACTTTAGAATCTTCCAATCAATCGCCTTCAGGGCTTCGATTCCTTTTGATGAGTTCCTGTCGATTGGCATTGGCGGACCAATGACAGGAAAGGCTTGAGCACCATCCACATACTCTGAGGATTGCAGGTGGTCTATAGCTTGACGGAGTTCATCATTTGTCCTGTATACAGCAACGGCAAAGCCCTGTGGCTCATAGCCTACACCCAAAGCCATGACGAAAGGATGAGTGCCTAGACTGGTGAGGTTCTTGGGCATCGTATTCGGCTTGATGTCAAGTACGACGACCGCAAAGCTAGCATGCACTATCTCAAGGGGGAGTTGCACGACGAACCTTAGAATTACTCCTTCGTCAACTAGTGCTTCTATTCGATTCTTTATCGTTGTCAAAGATACATCAAACTTCTCAGCCAGTTTCGAGAATGACACTCTGCACTGGTATGACAGTTCATTCAGAATTAGCCGATCTAAGGCATCCATAACAGATTCGCACCAGTTTTTCAGAATCTAGGGGAGTCACTCCAGATTTGGAAAAGGCATCTTATAATCTAGACGGATTTCTTCAACCCTGCATGGCCAAGGTTTCTTCTATCATTTCTTCATGAAATTGAGTAGATTAACACTAACGGTGAATCGAAAAATGAAGAAAAACGCAATTACAATTGCAGCAGATCCCGATGAGTATTCATCTGATAGCTCGAAGAGCATTGGCGTTCACATTAGGAAACATCCTGTGGCCTACTACACCCTTGTGGCATACCTAATACCCTGGCTGGGTAGTTTCTTACTTGTAGGTTCCAAGTTTCTGAGTGGAGAAGTCGTGGGTCTGGCTGATGGAATGGGTATGTGGTTGACGATGATAGCAGGCCCATGTATCGCAGGCATCTCCTTGACGTACGTCGTTGATGGACGGAGCGGACTTAGTCATCTGTTCTCACGAATGAGGCGATGGAGAAATGGCATCTCATGGTATGCAATAGCATTCCTGCTCCCTCCAATCCTCATCCTGTTCGTTCTCATATCTATGTCAATCCTAGTTTCCCCGGTCTATGCTCCAGGGCTACTTCTTATTGGTGTCGTCCTTGGACTAATAACGGGCTTCTTTGAAGAGATCGGATGGATTGGATTCCTTTATCCAACTCTTAAGGCGAATACTAGTTCATTCAAGGCGGCATTAGGAGTTGGATTGATTCACGGAGTCTGGCATTTTATGGCAGCATATCTTGGCTCTAGTCAATGGCTTGGGGTGTATTTCATTCCCTATTTCGTGTCGATGTGGATGGCTGCAATGGTGGCCATGAGAGTTCTTCAGGTCTGGGTCTATAATAGCACGAACGACAGCGTCTTGATGATACAATTGATGCATGGAAGTTCTAGCGGCTTTTTAGTGACTTTCACTCCTGTTGTTCAAACACCAGCGACAGAAACGGCCTGGTTCTTCGTCTTTACAGTGGTCATCTGGGTTGTTGCAACGATGGTCATCAAAAGATACGGCACCTCTTTGATGAAAGCAACAAGGGACAGTCATACTCCCGTATCAGATCCTAAGACTTTGTGATACAGCAAAGAAATTGATACTGGATTATCATTCCCATGTGAGAGGTTCTGCCTCTCACATCACCATTTTTCTAGACATCACTCTAGACAGATGCAAGTCTTGGAAATAGATCCAAAGCACCTCTACGTGCAATCGTTCGCAAGTCTTCTTCTTCAAACCCATCGAAAGACTTCAGGTCGCTCAAGACGAGAGAGGCCATTAGCCGGGGAGCTGCACCAAGGTCAGTACCGAGTACAATGTGAGATGGATCCAATAGTTCCTTGAGGGTTCTTAGAGAGCTAGGGGCAGTTACAGCAGTTGTGTCATAGTACATACTCTTCAAGAGTCGCAGTCCTGCTGCAGGCCCTTGCTTTCGAAGTATCAGGTCATAGAGTGATCGCAGTTTCTTGACCTTGTCACGCTGACGGTATTCCAAGATACTGATTCTCCACGCAAGATATGGAACTGCACCACCTCCATGGGGGAGTATGAATCTGATTCTCGGATTCCTGTCAAGTACTCCACTATAGACCATGTTCGCGACAGCTCGAGTGGTGTCAAAGGGCCACTCAATGTGGACAACTGGGACATCAGGTTTCCTCATGCCTGCGAATGGCGGGTCATCAGGATGAACAAATACAACTGTTTTGCGTCTATTCAACTCGGCAAAGAACTCCTCAAGCTCAGGATCTCCCAAATACAAGCCATCAGCATTTGAGAGCAGAACCACACCATTGAGATGAAGCTCATCCATTGCGTAGGCAAGCTCTTCAAAGGCCCCTTCTATGTTGGGCAAGGGTACAGATGCCAACGCACCAAATCGTGCGGGGTATCTTCTGACCATCTCTGCGAGAAAATTGTTTGTCTTTCTGGCCAAGTCTTTGAAGAAATCGTTTTGCCTGATCCCCAGCCCGGAGGCCGGAATAGAGAGAATCGCCTTGTCTATTCCTACCTTATCCATATCTTTCAAACATTCCTCAGGACTATAGGTGGGTATGGGCACTCCTGAGAGTTCAGTGATACCTTTCTCTGCTAGGGCCTTCACATAGAAGTCCGGTATGAGATGATGATGCAAATCAATCCAATCATAGTCGTCTGACATCACATTCACCAGAATATTCGAATTCGATTCGGATTCGATTTTCTCTGAAGGGCTTATAATGTTTTCGAATGTGATTCGAATTCGAAACTGTTATTACTGACCCGCCTAATGATGGATTGAAGATGAGAAAACCCAAAGCAAAGCGGGGCATTACTGAAACGGCTGAGAAACTCATCAGAAAGAAGGGCTATTCCAACCTCAATGTGACGGATGTGGCATATGTTGCCAAGGTGAGTGTTGGTACGCTCTACTACCACTTTCCAAAAGGGAAGCCGGACATCCTCGCAGAGATAATGTCACGAAAGTTGGAGGGATTCGTGGAGGAGTTCAATCGACAAGTGGGAGTGGAGAAAGTCATCGAGAAGGGCATGAGTCTTGATGAAACACTTCGTTGGTTCTTCAGAAAAGTCATAGAACTCCGCAGACCCGACAGACATTTCCTCTCAGCTATCCAGAGTGAGATGCTGGATAATCCAAGTGAATACATGGAGTTTGTCAAGAGGTATCAGAGCACTGATGGCCTGCAACAGGCAATGGGAATACTATCAGAAGCCATGATGAAGGCTACAAAGTCTGATGCGGTAAGTCTAGGAAAAGTCGTGGAAAAACAGGAGAAGATTCAGAGAATAGTCGGACTGTTGATGAGTTATCAGATCATCTTCCCCGGCTACTTTGGTGATGATGATGAATTTGTGGATTTGATGTTGAGATTCTTCTTTGAGATTCTGAGTTCTTGAGTCTAGCTAGGCTACTACTTATTACTCGATTTGGGCGCGGCTAAGAAAAGGTGTGGGTTTCTCATGAGAATCGAGAGAGAAGCAAATTCCCTTCTAGGGTCTATCAACCTGCTTAGGAAGGATTGTACAGCTGTTCGATACAAGGTGGCTATTCCTCATGATAGGCTCCAAAGTCCCGCCGCCCCTCAGATTGTTCTGGTGGAGGTGTGATGATTGGTCAGACAGTGGGTTCAAAGGTATTCGCTGTTCACATTTGTCCTCCTTGCATTTGGATTGACCTGGCTCATGGCGCTTCCTCTAGTTCTCTCCTATCTTGGGATACTAGCATTTGAGGTGCCATTCACAATCCACTACATCCTGCCGTTTGGTCCTATGATTGCAGCGATTTTGGTGACTTGGCTGGAGAGAGGAACAGAAGGTGCCAGGGACATCCTTGGAAGAATGACAAAGTGGCGAGTCAGCCCACTCTGGATTGCAGTCGCTGTCCTCTCAGTGTGGGTGCTTTACTTTGTTTCAGGGATAATCATTATGATGATGAGACAGCCTTGGCCTGACATCAGCCTATTCGGACAAGTCAACTACTTGCCTTACCTGACCTTTGCAGGAGCATGGCTCATCTGGATTCTCACATACGGTATAGGAGAGGAAACAGGCTGGAGGGGTTTCCTATTGCCTCGTCTACAGACTAGGTTCAGTGCATTAGCCTCCGCATTGATAGTCAGCATCATTTGGGCTCCATGGCATATTCCAATGTTTCTCTATGATGAGAATCTCATGTCGCTAGGACCCGTCGGCACCATCTTCTGGGTGATAGGCCTGATGTTTGGATCCGTATTGCTAACATGGTTGTACAACAGCAGCGGGGGAAGTATACTCATGACTGCACTTTGGCATGGATCCTATAACTTGTTCACAGCTGCTGTTGGTCAAGCGGCAGGTTTGACTGCGGGAATCATCAGCATGTTGCTGATGGTTTGGGTTGTGATCATTGTAGCCATATACAGGCCGAAGCATCTGGCCCGCCACGAAAGGCAAACTGCTCCACAAAAGTAGAGTTTCTGCTTTGTGTCCGAGAGAGGTTCCTCCTCTCTCCCCATTCTTTCTTGCGGTCCGGATTTGGTCACGCCCAAGTCTGGTCATAATGTCTGACGATAGGCATTTTGATCAGTAGTAGGATATGGAACAAGCGCCCGATTATTCTCCTCACAGACAGAAGAAGCAGAGGTAGTTTCAACTCTCGAATCGAGAGAGGCCATAAGTCTGAATCTCGGGAATTCGTACTTTAGCCATCAATACCTCAGTTCGTTCGAAGGCTTATTAGAGAGGCACACCACAATCTCAGTAATTGTACTAGCCTGTAGCAATCCCGAAACGACTCTCCGAGTGATGCTTATGATTAGAAAGAAAGGATTTGACACTTCGCGCTATCTCTCTGCTCAAATCAAGCGAATTATGGAACGAGTGAATCAATTTGATACACTCTACCTTGAGTTTGGAGGGAAACTCAGATATGATCATCATGCTTCGAGGGTCCTTCCTGGTTTCGCCGTCGATACGAAGGTCCAGATGCTCAAGAAGCTGGGAAACAACATCGAGATTATTCACTGTATAAGTGCAAAGGACATCGAGCGTCGGAAGATTAGACGGGATTTCGGTCTGACGTATGACGATCAGATACTCAAGGACATAGGTGACCTGAAACAATTGGACCTCGATGTGTCTGCTGTGTTGATCAACAGATACAGTGGAGAGCATACATCTGACAAGTTCAAGCAGCGCCTCGAAAACAGAGGGATTAGAGCAATAGTCAATTCTGAGATTGCTGACTATCTAACAGATCTGGACAAGGTAGTCAGTGATGAAGGGTATGGTAGATTCAAACACATAACCCCTGAAAAGAAGATTGTCTTAATCACAGCCCCAGGGCCTGGTAGCGGGAAGATGAGCTTTGCCATGAGCCAGATATATCACGACAGAAGAGAGGGCATAGTAAGCAATTTCGCGAAGTTCGAAACCTTTCCCATATGGAACTTACCTGTGGATCATCCTGTGAATATTGCGTATGAGGCCGCAACAGCGGACATAGGTGACTACATCTGTGTAGATCCTTTCCACAAAAAGGCCTACAATACTGAAGCTACCAACTACAATAGGGATGTGGAGAACTTTGCCATCATCAAGAAGATCATTGAGAAGATCACTCCTGCTGGAGACCCTTTGGCAGATATCAAGAGCCCTACTGACATGGGAGTCAACATGTCCAAGGATGGAATCATTGACGACAATGTAGTGCGACAGGCAAGTACTGATGAGATTGTCCGAAGGTACTATCAATACAACAGAGATTTCGTTGAGGGCAACGTCACACACGACACTCTTGACCGCATTGACAGAATAATGGTTAAAGTGAGTGCAAAACCAGAATATCGTGTTGTAGCAATTGAAGCGAACAAGGCTCTAGAAGCAAGTTCAAAGAAACCAAAAATGCCTGACAAAGGAATGTATACTGGAGCTGCCATCGAAGTATACCCAAACGAAAACGATCCCGTCATCCTTACCGGGAAACGATCGAGGATTCTCAATTCAGAGTCTGCTGCACTCCTCAATGCTATCAAATGCCTCTCTGGAATTCCAGATGAGATTGATGTTCTTTCACCCATCATCATTGAGAGTATAATGAAACTCAAGGAACAGATGGGTGTAGTAGACGCCAGTCTCGATGTAAAGGAGGTTCTTGATGCTCTGGCAGTAAGTGCTGTATTCAATCCAAACGCTGCAGAATGTATCAATGCTTTGACAGACCTAAATGGATGTGAGATGCATAGTACTCATCTTGTTGGACGTGGATGTGAGAAAGCTCTGAA
>CAYFTD010000415.1:0-5953 GCA_964345915.1 uncultured archaeon | reverse complement strand
CGAGCCAGATATGGGGAATGACATTGGCAGATGCGAGAATTGCGGCGCTTGCTCCGGCGGCGATTGCTGAGAGGAAGCACTCATCGTGCCCTACCAGAACTGGTATCTTCCCCTTCAGTTTCTGTATTAGTTCTACTGTGTGGCCTATGTTTCCACTGCTGTCCTTTACCCCTACTATGTTATCGAGCTCTGCGAGATCTTCCAAGACGTTGGAGTTGAGTATACCCAATGTGCATTGGGGGATGTTATATGGGATTAAAGGCAGGCCTGCCTTTCTCGCCACAGTGGCGAAGTGCTCGTAGTATCCCTTGTCTGTTGGCCTCAGATAGTATGGAGATATGATGAGTGCAGCATCACATCCTATGTCAGCCGCGTACTTTGTAAGTTCTACAGTTGCCCTTGTGCTATGTTGACCTGTGCCAGCCACAATAGGCACCCTGCCGTCAACAAGCTCGACCGCCAGCTTGAGGAGTTTCTTACGTTCTTCAGTGCGGAGATACGAGAACTCGCCGGTTGTGCCAGCCGGGACTACCCCAGTAGCACCCTTGCCGATTGTGTAGTCGATCACTTGCCCGAAGCCCTCTTCGAAAATGTCTCCATCCTTGGTAAATGGAGTGACCAGAGCTGGCATAACCCCTGTAGGAACGAACTTCTTCGCCATCAAGATTCACCCTTCGGCTGTGCGGGACCAGCAACTCGCATATAAACTAGAGGATGGTCTTGCTGAAAGGGGTGGCCATGTCTAACGGAGTACGCAATTGAGTTGCAGAAATACAGTATCTGACTTGGAGTCCATACGTACTAGGAGCTCTCCCAGCTTGCTACTTGCTCTCGATCTATCAGAGATGTTAGCGCAAAAGCAATGATTGCAGCTATCGGTAGGAATGTGAATGTCGTGGGTGGGCCTCCTGCGGCCAGGAATACTATGATCAGATGATAGGCAATCTGCATCAAGAGGAGAATGAAGACCATCACAAGATATCCTCTCCAAGATACCTCTCTCCTGTCGGCCGTATAGAACACGAGAATCGCCATCACAATTCCAAGTCCCCATAGAGGAGCGTAGTCTATAGTCGTTCCTAATGCCAGCTCCAGTGCAAATGGACTCCCCGAATATGAAACTAGACTCCAGATGGGCGCGACAATACGAAGACTGAAGCCACCCAATAGGCTCTGCTCAACCAAATAGTATGGTGCGAGGAGTGTAACGATTACCAGCACCAGTGCTAGCCTCAACGGCGAACTTGGGCTCATCTTCCTAACAACAAAGATGGGAACTTCGAGTGTGATAATAAGATTGGCGTTTTATTGGGGTTCCCTCCAAATGCGTTTAAGGAAGCAAGTATTCCATTATCATATGCCAGAACACATCCTTGCACTCACAACATGCCCTCAGGGAGAGTCTGCTAGACTCGCGAAGAAACTTGTAGAAGCCAAAGTATGCGCATGCGTGAACATCATCCAAGAAGTTAGGAGTTTCTACTGGTGGAAGGGAAAGATCGAGGATGAAGCAGAGTCCATCCTCGTAATCAAGACGGATAAGGAGAGTGAGGACAGACTCTGGGAAGCTATCAAGGCAAATCACTCCTATGAAATGCCTGAATTCATCGTAGTATCTGTTGACGGAGGTTCTTCTGACTACCTTGAATGGATATCGAGCAGCATTAGGCAGGGATAGACCTAGGTGTAGTCGTAGCTCCTCGCGGCATACTTCAGGGACTCGTTGAAGTACTTACCAATGACTCGTGCAATCGCAGGTGCAACAATCTGGTTGATTTCACCAGGCATCAGTTCCTTCAAGTTAGTTTTGGATGTAATCTTGCCTTGCCGCTTCAGAACGCCTATCTCGCGGTCCGCAATTGAACGAGCCTCCTTTAGACTCATAGGCTCAGCAGACGCCCCAAGAAGGCCTTGCTTGATGTCAGATATAGACCTCATGACGAATACTGCAAGGTTCTCCATGTCGTTGCCCGGAATCATGTCACGGTTTCCGTGTGTTCTACATTTGCCATCTTCTGGCGATTCCCCACATAAGGAGCAGATCTTGCGTCCTCTGCTTGTTCTTACATAGTATGAAAGTAGATTGGCGCATTTCGCATCATCATTTGGTGTCCATTCGAGTCCTTTGGGACCAACACGCCCAATGGCTCTGAAGACGGTCTGACTCTTTGTATAGACCCAAGTTAGCACATCAATAGAGCTCTTCTTACTGTCCGCAATCCGTTGTTCTTCTAGCTTGGCCTCGAGCGCGATTTCCTCCTTAGCCATCTTCTTGCCTCTCTCAGTTATGAGAAACCGATGCATGATGTCGTAGGCGATGGCATAGTTGTCAAACTCTAGCGAGTCCATCACCAGTGGAGTATCTATCACTCCTTCGAAGACTGGACTTGGAGTCGCATCCAGCTCTTCTTTCGCGGCAGTCATGTCCTGGTCTGACAGACGTGCATGCATCCATGAGCAAATGTCAGACGCGCCCAGCTCTGGATAGACTGTCTTCATCTCATATATTCTCATCGATGCTAGGTCAATGAGGATCTCGACACGAAGAGCTTGAAGGTCCGTTTCTGTTCCCTCGTAGATGCTCTTCAAGAGCGCCTTAATGCGCAGAAGATCCTGCCTTGATCTGATGTAGGTTTCAACAATCCTCGCCATGTTGGTCATTATGCTTGATGTGAAGAGCCATGCAATGTCGAGCTTGATGGATGCAATCGTTTCTTCGTGCCGCCGATGCCGTATCATATCGGCCGATGATGTAACTCCTATTGAGCTAAGAGCCCCCTGTCGGACTCTCTCTCTTGCATCCAGGAGTCTCTTGACTTCTTCAGGAGGAGGCACGCGTATCCTTTTCTCCAGAGCCTCCAGCACACGAACCTCGAAGCCAAGGAGAGACTCTCTGTCCTTGACAAGAGTCTCGATATTGAACTTGTCAAGCTCAGACGCTCTAAGCCCTTGTGACCGCAACATGCCCTTGACCGGTTTCTCAAGCGTGTTCTCAAGTTTATCAATCGCTTTGAGTGAGCGTTCTAGATACTCCATTTCGACTTCATCGATTTCGGAATCTCGTGCTCTTTCCTCGACCTCAGCTTTTGTAACTCGAAGGCCTTTCGCGATGTCTTCCGGATCCATCAATCCTTTCCGCCTAAAGGCAGCCTCAATATCGTTGGCAGGAATCTGCAATAGCTCCGATAGCAGGTCGAAAGTCGAATCTGGGTTTTCTTCAATCGCTGAGGCAATGCTCTGGGACAGTTTGTCCACCAAAGAATCTTCATACTCATTCAATGTGATTGGCCGCTGTAGCATGGCCTTCAAGTCATCAAGCAGTTCTAGGCGAATCTCCTGCGATTTCTTGATTGTTGCCGCTTCCTTCTGTCCTTTGCAGAAACGACGGGCGACATCTGAGGCTATACTGGCAATGGCTGCTGGGAATACCATCGAACTCATAATGTGAGTGGCAGCATGTTTCGGGCTCCCCCAAACACGCTTCAAGCCGTCCTTTAGAACTGATATCTCAATAACCTCGAAGTCGTGTTCTCGCAGGAGTTCGTCTCTGAGCGATAATGCGGTTTCCTTGAGGCCGGACGCCTTGTTGTATAACTCCTCTCTTAATGCTGAATCAAATCCTGTGATGCGGTTTAGGAAGTCGATATCGTGATTTGGAGAGAACTCAGCAGGTATCTTCTCGAGATATTCCTTAATCAGGTCTTGTGCCCGAGTCAACGTCTCTTGATCGGAAGGATCTCGGCTTCCGAGTTCATCGCAAAACCTGACGATGAACTCACTCACGATGCTCTCGGTCGCAACTTCGTCGGGAAGCTTCCTTCCGAGTAGATAGCGAATCTCACGCTCGAGTTGCTCCCTATCCTCTACAGCCTTGTGCTCCTGTTCCTCGATTGTGAGCTCTAGAGTTTCCTCTAGGGTATGAAGGCGCACACCCATGTAACTTTGCAGATAGAAGGATGCGAAGGCTGAGAGAAGGTCCTCTAGTGGACGCTGGTCAGGTACGATCTGTGTGAAGAGTTGTCGGTCTCTAGAGCTCCTAAGATGAGCCGCCAATGCCTCACGAAGAATAAGCTCCTTCCCTGCCTCAGACATCTGCCGCGTCTTGATCACCCACGAACTTGACACTTCATGCACCTCCTTCTCTCAGGTAATTATCACCTATCGTGACTGTCAGCTCATTTCCGCTATGTTCGTAGGTCACCAGGTAGATTAGCTCAGGCTTCTTCGGGTCTCGTAGATATGCCCTACTCGCTCTAGGTATGAGTCTGCTGAGACCTCGAATACGAGAGTCTCTGAGGTACTCAAGCAGGTCATCCCCTAGCTCAATTCTGACATCTCCCGAAGCCGTGGCGGCATCAGACTGCATCTTCTCAAGGCGTTCAGCAAAGAGCGACTGCATTCTTTCTTGGGCTTCGTCCAGTCTGCCAAGTTTAGCCGCCAGGAGGTTTCTTAGCTCAACGTAGTGGAACATCTCAGGTGGAGCAACGGGTTTGGGCGGGAGAGGTTTCTCTTCCTGATGAGGATACAGATTGTTAATCTCGACAAGTCTTACGTCCAAGGATGTGGGTCTCTGAGGCCTCTCAATGACTGGCTGGGGTTCGTCTTCAGGTAATAATCTTGCAGCATCAATGTCCTGACGGTATTTCTCCATCTCTGATTCATATTGAGCCATCTCCTCTTTGAACTGAATCTCAGTCTGTGCAGTCATTTCCTCCCGCTTTCTGTTGTTCTCTCGAATGGGCTCGTTTTCCGCTTCAAGCCTCCTGTATGTTTCCTCCCATTCCTCCACAATCATCTGATAGGCTCGCTCGCGTAGGTCAGCCTCCGAAGTAAGTTTATCCACTATTGCCTGGGCGGTCGATCCAAGACCCACCTTCGTGTGCACAAACCGCAGCAGGGCCAGAATACGTTCGGGTGCACTCATTTGTGGGTCAACTGACTCAGCGTATGCCTTGATCCAAGAGCGGGCCTCTTCCTTCCATACTTCAGACTTTTGAGTACCTTTCTCAATGAACTCTGCAAGTTCCTTTATCAGATCCGCATTCTCAGTTGTAATTCGATCAATCGTCTTCCTGAGAAGTGACTTCGATAGCAGAGTGTCTGCGACATTAGGGATGACTTCCACGACAAGACTCTCGAATGCCTTCAGAATCTCTGACATTGATTTCCCAGCATTGTGAAGCTCCTCACTGCCCTGTTCAATCGCGTACTTCTTGGCAATCTCATCCCTGGCAATCCCGGCAACATCACTGAAGCTAATGAGGTCCCACATATCGATATGACCAAAGGCCTCTGTCATTTCCCTACTGATCGTCGCGAGCATGTCATCAAATCGCTCGTGTGTTTGTCCTTCGTAGGTCTTCTTGTCAATGATGGCGTTCATTTGAGCTCTGAGCTCAGAATAGAACTTCTCAAAGAGGATCTCGTCTGTGAAATCCGACGCCTGTGATTTTGTTTCCTCTTGGAATTCGTTCAATGCTGTCGAGAACGCTTGTCGAGCAGAGGTAATTACCATATACTGACTCAGTTCATTCGTGAAATACTGTGCGACACGTCTTGCAAAGATGATGAAGTAGGAGGTTGCACTTCTGAGCCGCCAAGCTCTAATCTCTCTCACATCGAAGAACTCACGTTGGAATGACTTCATCATCTGTTCGACAAGTTCATTCGCAATAGAACGGCGGAATCCTGGAAAATCGTTTCCATGAAGTTCTATCTGAGAAAGAAGCTCGGACTTATGTTCTGGTAGTGAAAGAGTCTTTCCAGATCCGACATGTCCCTCTGCGATTCTGCTGAAATCGTTGACCGCTCCAGACAACAAGCTAGAGAACTCCTTCAGCTCCTTCCGGATATCTGCTGAGTCCTTTAGTCCAATCTCGTGACGACCGAGGAACTCAGCGAAAAGACTGATTGTGGCTTTGGCAATATCGTACTCCTCAATACTGTACGCATA
>CAYFTD010000414.1:0-3868 GCA_964345915.1 uncultured archaeon | reverse complement strand
AGACTGTTGGTCAGCTTATGGATATCACTGAGCAGAAAGTGCATGAGCGGATGCTTGAGGACTCAGAAAGAAACTACCGGCAACTCGTAGAAACCATGACTGCGGGAATGGGCGTGGACGACGAGAACGGTGTAATCGTGTACACGAATGCGGCCTTGAATGAGATGTTGGGCTATGAGAAAGGTGAGCTGATTGGCAAGTCTAACACAGAGATGATAAACGGACTCACAAAGGAGAAGTTTCGTGAAAGGAAGGCCGCGAGAAGACGAGGTGAGGTGGAACACTATGAGGCCACGCTTCTTCACAAAACCGGCGAACTCATTCCAGCCATGGTTTCCGCAGCGCCTATGCATGGTCCGAATGGTAAATACACGGGAAGCTTTGCGATCTTCACAGAAGTGACAGACCTAAAGTCTGCAGAGGACGAAGTGCGCTTTCTGCTGGACCTTCTAATGCATGACATCGGGAATCAGATGCAACTCATAATTGCTGGCGGTGGTCTTCTCAAAGATGACTGCACCTCGGACGAAGTGTTGAGGGCCAAACGGTACATCCTTGATGGCGCCGATAGATGCTTAGACCTTATCACCAAGGTGAGAAAGGCGGAGGCATCCAAGAGAGAGCGGGTTACCCCAATCAACCTCACACCCGTCTTAAAGAAGGAGATTGCCCTTCTCTCAAGACAGTACGAAGTGAATACCAAGATCAGCGGCATTCCAAACCGGGTCATGATTCTGGCCGATAGTGCGTTGTCCCAACTACTGTGGAACCTACTAGAGAACGCGGTTAAGCACAACGAGAGCGATGATCGGCACCTTTGGATTGGCGGTAGGAAGAAGAAGGAAACGTTCAGTCTAAGCATCGCCGATGATGGTCCTGGGCTTAGTGCCTCAAAGAGGAAGGACATCCTAGACGTTGAAAGACGATACGGTGGTGTTGGTCTGCACCTTGTCAGGCGTCTTGTTGACAAGTATGGGGCAGAACTGAGGCTCACTGATAGAGTGAAGGGTCGTACTCGAGAAGGCCTTGAAGTGACCATAGAACTCAGGCTCGCTGACATGTCCAAGTCCTGAGTAGTTCCGTTCTCAGAACCACAACCATTATGACCAAGGTAAGGGCTGGGGAGCAGTGGGATGGTATCTTGCAGCCCGCAAAGTCAATCCTCATCAAGAATGGCTACGTCCTCACATTAGACAAGAAGCGTCGTATCATTTCTGATGGTTCAGTCTACGTGGAAGAAGGGAGGATAGCAAGAATCGGAAGAACCAGTGAGCTCTCGGGTGAGAAAGCGGAGATAGTGTTAGATGCAAGCAACATGATTGTGATGCCCGGTCTGATTGACACGCATGTTCATCTTGCTCAGGCACTCATACGAGGATGCGCGGACGATGTATCTCTGGTTGATTGGTTGAAGAGATACGTCTGGGTGCTTCAGGGCAACTTCACTGAGGCTGATGGTAAGGCTTCCGCAGAGCTCTGCATGGCCGAGATGATCAGGACCGGAACCACATCGTTCGTAGAATGCATGATTCATACCCGCTACGGATTCAATGGTATTGCGGAAGCGGTTGAGAAGGCTGGGTTGCGAGCTGCCCTATCCAAGATAGTGATGGACTCAACAGGCTATGCTGATAGCGATGAAATAATGTATCCGGGGATGATTGAGGATCGTGCTGCATGTCTGGACGAAACCGACCGAATGCATACAAAGTGGCATGACAAGGCAGAAGGGCGTTTGCAGGTGTGGTACGGGTTAAGGTCCCTAGGAGCTGTGACTCCTGATCTGTTTCAAGAAGTAGTGCGCCTGAGTAGGGAGAAAGACACGCGAATGACAATGCACCTTGGTGAAGTTGTAGATGACCTACGATACGTGAAGGACAACTTCGGAATGACCCTGACTGAGTTTGCGCAGGATATGGGTTTGCTTGGTCCTGACATGGTGTTTGCACATGGGATTCACTTTGATGATGGTGACCTGAACCGTTTGGCCGTGACACAGTCCAACGTTTCACATTGCCCATCGAGCAACATGAAGCTCGCCTCCGGCTTTGCTCGTATCCCGGAAATGATAGAGATAGGAGTTCCAGTGTCCTTGGGCTGCGACGGAGGGCCGAGTAATAATACCTATGACATGGTCAGGGAGATGCGAATGGCCGCGCTCATCCACAAGGCAAAATTCGACGACCCACTGGTCGTTCCGGCAGAAAAGGCAATTGAGATAGCAACGCTGGGTGGTGCAAAGGCCATGGGAATCGCTGAAGAAGTGGGCTCTCTTGAGTCGGGGAAGTTAGCCGACATCATCCTTGTTGATATGAAGGATCTTGGCTTGACTCCCAATTCCAACCCTGTATCAAATCTCGTGTATTCTGGAAGTGGCCATGCTGTCGACACTGTCATGGTCAACGGTAGAGTTCTGATGAAGGATAAGAAGCTATTGACCCTGGACGAAGAAACAGTGATGCAGAACGCAGTGGAGCACAGTCAAGCACTTCTGGAACGGGCTGACGTAGAAATAAGGCCAAAATGGCCGGTCGAGTGAATCTCTGAGTTTCGTATTATGCAATGATTGCCTCTCTGTCAAACAGCTTTGCACCTATAATCAGGAACACCATCGCAAATCCTACCATGTAGGCCACATTTCCAAGTAGACTCAAGGGAGTGGCAACCCCTGAGAGAACACCGTTCAAGAAGAGGATTGCATGGCTGAAGGGTATTGCTAGAACAAATAGGCCAAACAACCCTCCATATTGCAGTATACTTCCTGTGAAGCCCAGGATTCCTATGACCATGGTAGGAATCAGAAGAATCAGGTTATTGATTGACTCTGCTGTGGCTTGGTCTTTCGCCAGACTTGAAACCACAATTCCAATGCTAATGGCGCACAAAAGAATGAGTATCTGACAGAAGAAGATCAGAGGAATCGCAGTAGGATTCACAGTATAGAGATTGATGTAGAAATCCATAGCCTGCGGAGGCAGGGCCGCAGCGCGAAATACGATTGACCAATTGTAGAGAAGAATGCCAACCACGGTAAATACCGAGTAGAACATTGTGAGTGCCAGTCCGGCAATTAGCTTGGCAATGAGAATGCTGACTCTGCTCATTGGGACAACAAGAAGTGCCTCGAGTGTGTGTTTCTCTCTCTCGCCTGCAAATGACTGGCCTATGTAGGGTGAGGGTGCCATCACGGATACGATCATGACAAGGAAGATGGCAAGTGAATGTCCATAGGTGGCCTCAGGCGTGATCGTGAACCAGGCGACCTGAAGGTCTCTGATGACCACTATCTCGTTGATGATCTCCTTTGCAAATGCGTCGATTCTCTGAGCAGCCGCAGTGGCCCTGAAGTTGCCCGTGTTTACCCAGATCACTAACGTACTCCTGTTGGCTGTATCTAATTGTTGCGTGAAGTTGTCCGGAATCAGAACCCATACGGACAAGGTTCTGTTTGCAACCATGTTATCGCCATTCTCTCTTGTAGTGTTCAGTAATTGCTCAATCAAGAGTGTGTCAACATTACTCTCAATGGCATTGTAAAGTGTGCTTCCCCAAACACCATCATCCTCAAGCGTAATGAACACAGTTTCAGGTTCAGAAGTAGTCTGGGCCACAACAAACGAGAGAAAAGCGCCCTCGAACAACCACGCAAAGAGTGGGCTGACCACTAGACCGAAGACTAGCCAGCGTGAACGGAACAATGATTTCAGCTCTTTCTTGATGAGCCAAATCATCTTTGCGTTGGGTATCAGGTTTGCCAGACTATTCACCATTCCCTGCGTTGCAATGACGGGTTATGTAGTTTTCAGTTGACACTAGTCATCTCAAGATTGGGATTATCCTGTCTGTGATTCTCTCGAATACACTCGCA
>CAYFTD010000413.1:0-8979 GCA_964345915.1 uncultured archaeon | reverse complement strand
CATTATTCGTAGCAACTCTAGCATGATTGAATCCCGAAGTGAAGGTTTGTGTTCAGAATATAAAAAGGGAGAGGGCCGGTGGCCCTACTTCCCGCGTCTTATGAATATCACGAGCACTATGACTACAACGACTCCACCTGCGGCCGCTATTGCCAGAGTCATCGGATCAAGGCCTGGAGGCGGAGTAGTGGTTGGACCTGTGTCCGTTGTCGTTGTTGTGGTGTCTGTAGTTGTTGTGGTGCCAGTTGTTGTTGCGGCAGGGATGCTCAGCTGGAAGGTGGTGGGTGTCAAACCTCCAGCCAGAAAGTGGTTTGCCCCGCCAGAGTTATTGTGGACAGCCACGTGAAATGGAATGGTACTGCCGGCGCTGAAGGCAATATCGTCAGCAGCATTTCCAGTATCGAGAGCACGTTTGAACTCGACGTTCCAAGCTGTTCCGTTATGGATGGATTCAGTAATCACATCGCCTCGGCTACCCGTTGGAATGGTAGAATTGTACCCATAGATGAAGTCGCCAACTGGCGTTGAGTTTGCGCCGTTTGTCCATGCTATCACATTGCCGCTAATGTCCCAGTACGGACGGTCATCGTCGCTGAATGCAGCTACTGGAGAGCTATTGCCCAGGGCTGAGGTAATCGCTGCAGGACTCCCCGCCTGAGCTACAACAGAGTTGTCCCTGTAGCCGCCGGCAGTCTTGGCGTCACCATGCCTCCCCGACCCGTCCCAGAATTTGTCATCAGTCCAGCCGGCATGGGAGGTGCGAGCGGCTTTCCAGTGCCAGATGTCAAACAACATTGTATCGTTGGTCCCAGGATTGTGTCCACAGACTATGGCACTGCCCAGTCCCCAAGCGATGGTGATGCGATCTTCGTTTCCTCCAACGTTAGACCAATCCGTTCCATTGAATGACCAGCCCTTGCGGGTATCGTGCTTTGTTGTGTCATTCCAAGTTGCGAAGACGTAGATATACGTACCATCAGTGAGAGCCTTCAAAGTGACTTCAACGCCAGACCCGTCTATGTCTGGGATGATCACCACATCAGCGCTGCTCCAAGCAGATTCCGTGGCGTCACCATCTATGGTGATTACTTCGGTCGTGCTGTATACTGTCAGCGTGGTTCCCTGAGTTACAGCCACAATGTTCTGTGACGCAAAAAAGATTGTCAGGAAGAACGCTAGAACAGTCAAAGTTCCCAAAAGCTTCCTAGTTTTCAAGTGCTTGAACCCCATCTAATTTGGCGAATGCAGTCTTGCAGCCTCCTATGCAACCACAAACCCAATCTTAAGCGAATATCGCGAGGTTAGTATAGGACAGAACTGGATATACTGGCCGGAGGAAAACAGAGTTGTCCGGTCATAGATCGCTGGAGAAGTGGGGGAGGAAACAGAACGTTCCTGCTTCCTCCGAACATGGTATACTACTTTTTTGAATGAGCTTCGTGACAGATACTGTGGAGTAGGATAGGAGATCAGGGAACTCCTCCCAAGATTGCACGAAGGCACCACCTTTAGCGGGATGGTGCAATATCACCAACTATCAGTATATCACTAATAAGCATCTAACGAGGACTCAGTATAGTACGAATCTGTTTATACTGGACCTTGTTAGAAACCCGACCTTGTTTGATTTGAGTCGCTATTGCGGCTTGGCCTTGGGCCTTAGCCCCCGCAACGCCGTGATATGAACGACCTCATCATGTTCGACCTTCTCGAAGTGCTTACCCATTTGTTGAGTAAGAAGTTCCAGACTGAGATGGTCACCCTCCTCTGCCCGAGGATGTTCCTTCTTTTCGATAAACTCGCCAATTCCAAGTGGCTCTTCGAAGGACGCGACTAGAGCCGTTGGCGTAACTATGGCCAAGATTCCATCTTTCCTGAGGACTCTGTGCCACTCGGTAAGATATGCCTCTAATGAGTCGGTCCCGATATTCCCAGTGACGATAAGGAGGTCGAGGTAGTTATCTTTGGCCGGTATGTCTTCAAAGGATCCTTCCAAAAACAATAGCTTCTCAAGGCCTGGTTCATTGGCGGCAGGTCTTGAACAAACGAGGTAGATGGTACTCTCAGGGTTCTCGGTCCTTAATCCACGAAGAACTCTCTTGAGGGGCTCCGAGAATCTGTGAGCGGCGTAGGCGATAATCGGTTTCTCTCGTAGCCCCTTGCTTAGCAGCTTGCTCATCTTGGTGAATGCACTGAGTTCAGGAGGCAGGTTGAGGAGATACTCAGTGTAGAACTCGTGAACAGTTCCTATTGCCTCCATGAGCATTTTCTCACGCTCATTTCTCCCCTTCTTTCCTATCTGGTATACCCTCCGTTGAGGTCCCGATCGACTTTTCTGCCAACGGTCCTTCAACAGGCCCTCGTTTTTCATCTCTGACAGTATTCCGTAGAGGCGTCCAATCCCGACCTTAATGTTCTTCTCAGCCAGTTGCCTATGAATCTCATAACCGTAGAAATCGCCTCTTCCAGCCATTCTGAGTATGACCCTCTTGAGATCCGGTGTTCTCATGGTGTCTTACGTCCTTATCCTAGATGCAATCGATTCTTCAAGTTTCATTATGAATGCATCTTTAGGGTCGTGCATTTCTGAAACCATGACTGGCTGGATTAGTGAAAGGAGTAACCTAATACAAAAGGGAGTGAAGAGGCGCTTGAAAGCCCGATGAGATTGGGAATCTCCCAAATTCGCCTCGCCACGTATGATTATCTTGCATATTCCCTATTGACTACCGAATCAATCGCTGACCGCTCTGCGTACATCTCACTCAGTGCTTCAAGGTCCTGCTGGCTAACTTGCGGATTAAC
Source organism: uncultured archaeon (assembly GCA_964345915.1). GTDB lineage: Archaea > Asgardarchaeota > Thorarchaeia > Thorarchaeales > Thorarchaeaceae > SMTZ1-83. Next base: position 6,174 of record CAYFTD010000413.1, on the reverse strand, counting down.
TGTGACTTGGGCTACATTCCCTGAGAGTTGGGTATAGACCCAATCTGCAAGGTAGATCTCTGCAAACAAGGCGACTATTACATAGCCGGGAATCATTGCAATGGGGACCAACACGAGTGCCATCGACATGACGCCGAAACTGGCATTAAGGTAGCTAGCTAGAGTGACTACCCTTTTGTCAGGGCCAAGGTCGACTTTCTTCTTGAGTCGTGCTGAACCGAATCTTGGCAATTTGATTCACCCTGTAGATACGTATGTTCAGAAAGAATATCTATTCGCGGGAGTGCGTAAGTTCCGAAAACTGCAAACAATGTACGAAAACGACCAATTTCCATATCATTTGGTTCAGAAATGGTCTCATAGCAATCTCGAACCGTATGATGCTCCACCCAAATACTCAAAACTCGGATTCTGCTATGCCGTTGATGCTAAGGAATGTGAGTTTCATGTCAGTAGAGCAAATCAAAGAATGGTTGACCAATCTCGAGATGCAATTCGAGCTGATCCCAGACATAAACACCTTCATGATAGAATGGGATGTAGAAGGGAAGATGTTTGAAGTCAGAGTAACAGTCCGTGCTGACAAATGGATCCATGTTGCGGTCCTTCTTTTGAAACCGGAAGAACTCCCCTCTGATCAAAAGGAAGAGATCTACGGTTTCCTATTACGAGAGAACTGGATGCATGACGATGTCACCTACTCGATGGATGAGAATGACAATCTATACTCGGAGAACGACATTCCTGAATGCACGAATATGGACAATTTTGCAAGCGAGCTCAATGCAGTCGTGTTTGGCTTGGAACACTTTTACACGAATGTATCGACCAAATTCGGAATCGAGCCCAAAGGGAAATAGACTGTGATATGGGTACGATTGCAAGCGTTGCACTGTCTCCAGTATTCTCATCGTCCTGAATTACAGAAGAGGCCGGCACAGTTATAGCCGGTGACGCCTGCTTCGATGGCAACCTCATTGCCTCGCAAGTAAGGGAACCGACTGGAGCCATACCATATTGGGACAACGTACTTGGCCTGATGCAAGTGAAACGATATCCCACTCAACTGCACGTGTCAAGGACGTAATCGTGTCTGTGATTCAGAGCGGCCTGTCAATTTTCCACGAGTCATTTTCCGCGGACCCTATCGATCCTGACCTCTTCAGTGCCCTTCTGACAGCCATCTTCTTTGCAAAGAGAGTTAAGGGTTCATATCAATCAGAAAGGGCCTACGAAACACATGAAATCGATAGCCATTTGGTGCATATCTGCTACGGGGACCATCTAGCAGGCATAGCAATCGCAGAAGGCATCGTGGATGACAGATTCATGAGAAGGCTGAAGGGATTTGTGAATGCTTATGAGGATGAGTATGGGCTTCTGTTGACTAATTGGGACGGAGACCGCTCGTTCTTTGACCATGAGTGGGCCTCACGACTCCTGAAGGAGCACATTAGTCCTGAGAAGCCAAGATATCGTCTCCATGACAGGGCAATGGAACGCTCCATGAGTGGACTCCAGATTCGACTCGTGCTTCTGATAAGGCGCTTTTCGTCACAGGACACTTTCAGTATCGATGCTATGAGCAAGGTGCTTTCTGAGAACTTGGTCATTCCAGAGAACACCACAACTGAGTATCTTTCAGAGCTCGAGGAGCACGGCATGATTGTGCAAGACATCTGATTGGCACTCAGAGCTTGGCTCTTGGAATCGAATCCCGCTTATGTTGAGACCTCGCTACTAGAGTCATAACTCTATCCACAGTTTCTTGGAGATAGCCTCGTGACACAATCTCTTCAACGCTGACTCCCTTGTCAAATCTGAGGAATAGGATGCCATCAAGCTCCTTGTAGGTGACTCCCATCTCGCCCTCATCAGTCTGGTCAGCCCAGAGTCCTGCTGAGGGCGTCTTCTTGATAATGTGCTGTGGTACTCCTATATGCTCAGCTAGTCCCCAGACATTCACTTTGTATAGATCTCCCAAAGGGAGAATGTCTACACCCGCGTCTCCGTACTTCGTAAAGTACCCAGTCAATATCTCGCTCTTGTTTCCCGCTCCCAGAACCAATCGGCTTTCCTGATTGGCTCTTGCATACCAAGTAGCCATTCGGAGTCTTGCGGCAAGATTTCCCAGGGCGACCTTCTCTAGATGTAGTGGGTCAAAAGCTGCAACCGCTCCCTTGAGCTCGAACAGGTCGTGAATCATTCCGAGTGACTCTGCGAGATCACGAGCATCCTTCACATTCTCCTTGTCCTTCTCAGCATCACCTGGAAGCATGAGTCCTAGGACCTTCTTTGGTCCTAGAGCCTCGCAGGCCAAAGTTGCCACAACACTTGAGTCAATCCCTCCACTAAGCCCCAAGACAACTCCAGCTAATCCAGTTTCGGAAACATAGTCGCGGATGAACTCAACGATAATCCTGCGAGGCTTCTCGAAGTCATCCAGTTTCAGACCCTCTGGGAGTTCCATAAGAATTCCTCATCTTGTCCTCAGGGTAACTCCTTTTGTACGTTGCCTGAGTAGCAACTACGTACCAAGTAGGAGTGTTTCGATGAGGAAGTAGAAAAACGATGCAATGCCGATATAGAGAACCATAACGGTGAGAGCACCAAGTATCTTCATCCAGAACTTCTCGTCCTTCACTATGTTGTAGCAGATGAACGTGGAGAGTCCTAGCAACAACTCAGGTATGACGATGTACCACGCCAAGTTTCCCGTCATTCCAGCAACAGTCGCTGACCACGAGGGCAGACTGACCAAAAACAGCTCGGCCAGGACGAAGATGAAGACTGAAATCAGGGAAACGAGTCCATAGGCCTGGCCCACTGATCTCCTTGTCTGGACTTCCTTTCCGATGAATACTATGATGAAGAACGGTATTGACCAGAGTCCAGCCATATAGAGTGGGATCTCTCCTCCTATCATCGGAAATCCATCATCTGGAAACTGTATTGCGTTGAGGGTTGCCGCAAGGAACCAATCTGGAAAGACCATCAGAAGACTCAGGATGAAGACGAACATCCAGATGCTCTTCCAGTCCTCATACCCTTTCATGTAGAACTCGACGACGAGTAGTCCATTATAGACAATTACCAACAGGAGCATCTTCCCACTGACTGTGGCAGTTGGGATTGGAACAAGTAGCGTTACTGCTGCAATCACTGCAAAGATCACATGGATGAACACGAGATCTATGATTGGTTTCTCACTGGTTGTTCGCATGAACACCTTCTCTGAATCTGACCCTATTAACCCTAAGGAGCTAGTGAGCTCAAGTGGATTCTATTAGTCTGAATTGTCATGCCAAGATTTATCACCGTCCACGATGGGAGTCGGCCGATACTGTCTGCAACCACTTGTCGTTTTTGCAGTACAATAGCACGCTAAAGAGGGATCAGGAATGTCAGAAAAACTAGGGCAACTTGACTTGGTATTTGTTGTAGATAATACTGGCTCAATGGGGCCATATATCCAGAACGTCAAAACTAGGATTTTGGAGATTATTCGTACTATAAAGATAGAGGAGATGGTCCATAGACTGCGCGTTGGTTTAGTTTCGTACCGCGACCATCCGCCTGAGGAAACGACCTATGTGACCCAAAAGTACGAGCTTTCCCCAGACACCTCCAAGATTGAGAGTTATGTCTTGCAGATGGCCGCCTCTGGAGGTGGGGACGGACCTGAGGCTGTTTCATCTGCACTGCAGGTCATGAACAAGATGGAGTTCCTAAATGAGTCGGCAAAGATTGCAGTGCTCATAGGTGACGCACCACCTCACGGAGTTGAGGATGGAGACCGTTGGCCACAGGGGACACCTGATGGAGCCAAATGGACCGACGAGGCCAAGAGGGCCTTTGACAAGGGAATTGTCATTCACACAGTTGGATGTTTCCCTGAGATTTTGAATTACCAACATGGTGTGAAGACTTACGAAAAGATAGCCGCTGACTCTCAAGGACGGTTCATTCCCTTGGAGAAGGCAGAGCTACTTGTGAACATCATCACTGGCCTTGCCGTAGAAGAGATAGACAAGATTGCAATCCAGAAGTCGATTCTTGAGGATCTCGGAGTCAGTATGGAAGACTTCCCTGCTGATGAAGAGTTCACTGAGGAGAAGATTTCTGAGATTATCACCAGAGTCCAGGCTAAGGGTGTCAAGAAACGAGCAATGGCCGAGATTTCGGCTGCTGCTCCTGCAGCCAAAACCGAGGACCTAATGGTCGAAGAACAGGAGATCGATGAGGCTGACATTCGTGAAGCCATGAGACAGCTCAAAGCAAAATCCAAGAAGTAATCTCCCAAGGTGCTGCATCTTCACCAAGTGAAAAGTTGGTGGCCAGAACCAACAGAGCTACTGGTAGGAGGGGGGGAGTTATGAGGGCATGTTACAGAAATTAGGCCCTGCTAGCACCCTGACCACCACATTCTGGTTGTGTCTACACATCCTAATAAGGAATGCTCTCAAACATGGACCGCAGCTTTCTGGAGCCACAATCTCAAGTCCGAAAGCTCCGTTTCCATGCATATATAGAGCATAATGCACTTCAATCACGGCGAGGAAGCGAAAGAGGAGCGTCTGAAGATGGCAGAAGAGCATCACTATGAGATGACGAGCAACTGGGTAGGCGAGAAGATCGTCACAATTGAAATTGAGGGGAAGCCTACTATAGAAGTAGCCACGCCAACAGACTTCTGGCCTGAGGCTCCTAAGGATGTTCTGTCTCCGGAGGATCTCTTCGTGGCGGCAGCTGTGTCATGCTATGGTGTGTCATTGGTTGGAGTTGCAGCGCGTTTCCACGCCGAGTTCAAAGACTTTATAGTCAAAGCCGAGGGTGATCTGAAAATGGGCGAACATGGGTGGGAGTTCAATGAAATAACAATCTCGGCCAAGATATGGGTGCCCACAGAGAAGGACAAAGCCCGTATGAAGAAGGCAGCGAAGAGAGCACACACATATTGTATTGTTTCTAACTCCATGAAGTGCCCAGTACATCTGTCCTGCGAAGTATTGATTGATTGAGCGATATCTTCACGTTTCAAGCTGAGGCAGGGATATCTCGGCAGAATACTTTTCGCCACAATCACAATCGAGTCGCACAGACCATCGCTTGGGGAGTGGAACGTTGAACTCGCTGACAGCTTCACTGAGACTGTCTCTGATTCCACCTATTAGCTTCACGTAGGCATCCGAAAGTCTCAACACCTCTTCGGGGAAGTCCAAGTCCGATAGGAGGTACTTCACCCCCTTCCTGCAGTTCGGACACGCAGTAAGCATCAGATGAGTCCCATCCCCACAATTGGTGCATCGTACTTCGACTTGACTGAAGTTCGGTGCAGTTGGAACTACTGGTGTCAGATCAATCGGGTGTCCACATATGTAACAGTGGTAACGAAGGTCTATCTCTGGCATTTCTCAGTCCTCACTAGTGGTGGTTTCTTGAACAAAGTCGAGTGCTAAAAGCATTAGTGTCGCTAGATTCCTGCGGGACGAACTCATGTGAGTCCGATACTCAAGACTTCCTAAGGACTCCCACATACAACTCTCGGGGGCCATATGTTCTCTCAAGCCTCCAACCGGCCTTCTCAGCAATCTCTGACATCTCTTCAGGACTTGTCATTCGGAGCTCCCACCAGTCATCCACGACACCCTGGTATTCCAGACGCAAGGTGACGAGTCCCAAAGGCCTTCCTTTAGCTCTGTTCTCCTCATGGTATCTATGATGTTCTGGATTGTCGGTTGCTGTCACATCTCTGCTCTCTGCCAAGAGTACGCCATCTGGAGTAGTTACTCGGTGGATTTCCTTCAACATGTTAACTATCCGGCCCTCTTCTCCCATGATGCCGAAATTGTTACCAAAGAGGATGACCGTATCGAATGACTTCTCTGGGAACTCTAGCTTCTCTGCTGACATGAGGTGAACATTCTGGAGCCCTCTCATCATCGCGGCTTCGATTGCGCCTTGAGAAATGTCAATACCTACTACCTCATGACCACTACTTTGGAAGTGGACTCCCACACGTCCGGCACCGCATCCTATGTCCAGTATCCTACCTTTGACCTCTTCTGCAGCTTCTTTCTGTCCTTCTGGCCAGTCGGAGAAGTCCGCAATGTACTGACTTCCAAGACTCTCACGAGTATATCCATCATCTCTTATGATCAGATGCTTAGCTTC
>CAYFTD010000412.1:0-3823 GCA_964345915.1 uncultured archaeon | reverse complement strand
GGCTGCAATCCGATGAACCTAGAGCTCGGACTACATTCCCGCCTTCAAGAAGCCTTAGGCTTCACATTCTTTCTAGACCTTGTATCAATTGAGCTAGCCGAGCTAAGAGGCGTGGATCCTTTGGAAGTCAAGAGAATCTCCGAGCTTAAGAAGAAACTAAGAAAGACAACGTAGTTGAATGGATCAGCTCGGTAATGGGTGCAGCGAATCCTAGCAAAGATAATAACAGTCATGACCCCCTCTAATGCTCGGGAAAGGGTAAGTCTACTCTTGAAACTGAAGAGTGAATCGCCGTTGAGCTCAGAACTTTCAAAGGACCTAGAGAAGGCAAAGGATGTCTTGGAAAGACTACTCCAGAGAGTATCAAGACTACGCACCGCCCTCGAGCCTTTCGAAAGAGGACTGAGCGCGAAGGATTTCGAAGCCAGTGATGTGTACATACGCGGAACCCCTAGCGGGTTCATTTGTCTTGCCACTGCTCTTAGTCCGGGAGACCCATTGAACGTTACCATTGAGGGAATAATGGCGAAATCGGAGAAGGCCCCTTCTCTGATCAAAGCCGCAGATGATGAAGAATCAAGGGCAATGTGTGACCGGACCATCAAGATGCTTGAATATGAGATGGAGAAGAAAGGGGGAGAAGAACCACGTTTTCTTATCGTGCTTAGATGGAGTGACATGTTTGAACCACTGGAGAAGAAGAAGACTGGAGTTATAGGGAAGAGGTATCTTGCCGGCTCAGCAAAGCAGCTAAAGTTTCTCATTCAAACTCTGAAGAAGGTCGGAATAACTGCGACCTTCGACGATGGGGAGTACGGAGGCGGCGCTCTAACATATGAATTGGTCCAAGCATTTGGAGAGGCCCGTTCCACCCTGATAGCACAACTTACTCTGTCACGCGGCGTAGTCACTGATAATGCAACACTATCTGGATTGCTTGAGTCGCTCTCATCCTTCTAGGTGCTGTCCTATGAATGAAATAACAGAAAGGGATGACGAAACTCCACTGCCCTTTGTACACGGCATCGAAGTGGAACTACAAGTTATCAAGAAGGACGGTTCCTGGATCAGAGGTGAAGACATCCTGGAGATTTTCGACAAGCTTGTATCCAACGCAAAAGCACTACTGGACGCAAAGATACGAACGTCGAGAGTCACCTCAGTAAGGAAGAAGTACAAGCAATCGACGCAGACTGAAGAAGGAGAGAGAGGCTCTAGGATTGTGGCCAGCTATGAAGGTCCTGGCGGCAAGATAAAGGACTACACTCTTCTAGGTCACGACCCGAACGTGACAAGCCTCACTTGGATCCTTGAGGTTGCATCACCACCTTGCACGACCATAGAGGAACTCGCTTGGTGGACTCAAACTTTAGTTGCAATCTCGTATGAGTCACTCCCCAAAGACACGCAGGCCATACTCGTTTCTACGGGACTCAACCCTACTCAAGAGTATCTCAGGAACCTCTCATTTGGAGAACACCATCACATTCTGAGTCCAGACGTCGACGAGAACGTTAAGATTGCAGTCTACAATATGATTCGAAACTTCATCCCGCACCTAATTGCCATCTCCGTCAACTCCCCCTTCGAGAACAAGAAACCAACAGATGAGGTGACAACGAGTGACGACGGTGTTACACGCGCTCCTAGATGTAAGAGGTCAATAAGACTCTTGAGGAACACCACACAGCTCGGTCCAACCAACGAATTCGAGTTCATACCATATCTTAGGAGCTCTGACAAAGAAGGATTTGCCAGGCATGTCAACCGTGGCATCGCAAGGATGGTTGACCTTTATCCTTTCACAGACTATGGAACAATCGAGTTGAGGGTAATAGACACCCAGCTTTCTGTTCCAAGAAGAATTGGAATAGCGCTTCTCCTCCAAGCCTTGGCTCTAAAGGCAAAACGAATGGTTGAGTCTGGCCAGGCAATACCAGACGCCAACCCGAAGGTTCTTGCGGCAAATCGCTCGTCAGCGATCTCTGCAGGCTTGTGGGGACCCTTCCATACGGCTTCTGCGAATGGCAGCGAGTACATGGATATCTACAATCATGTAATCAGTGATGATGGTACCGTAGACAAATCGCGTCGCAATCGTTTCATCGGGGACGCAGTGGCTTCGATGTTCTATCTAATCAGGAAAGAACTCGAAGAACTAGATATAGTTGACAACCCGTTCATCCAGCCAATCCTTGTTTCAGTATTTGGGAGCGAGGTTTCTCCCCCCAGGACTACAGGAGCGGACCTTCAATTGGATGTGTACGCGAAGTCCGGTATGAACATGGTTGCACTAATGAAGAACCTTGCCGAAATTACTCGGGAATGCTGTACAAACTGGCTCTTCGACCCATTGGAGGGGACTCCGAGACTGCCTACCTGGCTATGCTGGTGGAAGGGACTTGAGCCGGAGATAGTTTCTGTTGTCGACAGAGTCTTTGCTGGCCAAGAGGCAGAGTTTGTTCTCACGATGAGGAATTCAAGTCCTCGCACTATGGACAACCTCACAGTGAGCTGTTCAATCGAAGACGCGAACAGGAACCTCTCCGAGCAGAGCATAGTACCGATTGCGAGGATTGAGCAAGGACAGATACACATTGAGAGAATCGTGTTCCAGACACGGAAGAATGTGACAGCCTACAACATAATCGTGGTTATCGGACTAGCGGGCAAGCAGATCAATCTCTCCAGTACCATCAACACATACTGGATGAGAGCAACTATCAGACCGGGCACCACAACTCAGTTCGCTGATGGAAAGACACCCGTTCTATTTAGTGGCAGCATAGAAACCAACTACCCCGAGAGCAAGGTAGTTGACTGCAGTGTTGCCGTCGTTGCTCTGTCGAAAGAGTCAGTTCTGGCTGAAACTTCGCAATCGTTCAGAATAGAGAACGGAGAAACAGTTCTGATCAAGAATTCAGACCTGCCGGCCCTCGTGGTGCCGGCGGCTGCCTCTCAAGGCGTTGAAAGATGTGCGCTCAGAATTGGCCTTACAGGCGAGGACGGACAAGAGATTGCAGCCGCAGTTTCGAGGCCGTTCTACGTAGGTTTCGTAAAGAAGGAACCACAATTGTTTCTTGATGCCGACCTGAGAAGCCTCTACAGTCCAGGCGATTTGGTCATGGGCGAGGTAGAGCTTTTCTCACAAGGTAAGGAATTCAGTGATGATGCGGTCCTCAAAGTGGAGTTCCTTTCAGACTCTGGTGAGAGTCACGAGATTTCCAGGATTGGAATTGCTGAGATTCTTGAGGCATCAGCTAGATTCACATGGCGCGTTCCCCAAGTGAAATCGGAGGATGTCGAGAGCAAGTCAGGTCTAATCAGAGCGTCAGTAATCGAAAGCAATGAGCAACTCATTTCGGTAGAGTCTACCCGCTTCGGGATAGACAGACTCGAGGTAGTACTGAATATCGACTCGTTGAGGACTCCAGATTCTTCACATATTGGAGGCAAGATTTCGGGGTGGTTGAGAGTAAGGAGGAACACCGAGCTTGGAGACCCTGCTAGCCTTACCATGAGCCTCGTGTTTCCTGGAGGTGAAGAACGTATGGTAGTGAACCAGTCCGTAAAGCAAAGTAGGAATCTATCCTTGGCCTACGGACCTTTCTTGGTTCCAAGACCTTCAGGACCCGAAAACCCTACCAGCGTAAAGCTAGTCGCCAAGCTCTCATACGCTGGAGCCATAGTAGATCAGAAGTCGGTTGAGATTCCTCTGACCCGACCTCCCGAAGAAGAGATCGCAAAGGTTGTGTTCGTCGGCGTGCCGGTGTTTGTTCTTCCTGACGAAGCCATTAGCCCCACCGTTCAGTTGACTAACACA
>CAYFTD010000411.1:0-5491 GCA_964345915.1 uncultured archaeon | reverse complement strand
TGAATATCCTTCCACTTGAGATCTCGTCAATAGGGGGTCTAATGACTCGGCCACACTCTTCGGTCATGATTTTGCCCTTCTCAGCGTCTGTCCCTTAACAGGTCGCGAATCTCATTCAGCACGCTCAGAATCTCATCCTCGATATTGCCGCCGACACGAACCACAGTATCGTCCTCTGGCAAGACCACCTCAGTTCCAGTTACGTACGGGTCCTTGAACCTACGCAACTCTCGGAGGATGAAGTCCCTGAGTTCTTCGTAGAACACGATTCCCTCAAGCTTCTCCTCCGGGCCAGTGGAGGCTGCCCCTGACTGGCCGGCGGTCTCAATCTCGATAGTGCCAATGCCAAACAGTCGGTCAAAGGGTCCAGCTCTGCTGGAGATGTTCGTTATCGTTCTGAAAGGAACATGTTTTCTGGTGATATTGATAATCCCCTTCTTCACATAGATCTCAGGCATGGTCTGACCAGACTTGGCAATCACTGAGTACTCGATAGAAGCGAGATAGATAGGTACTGCAATCACGGCCGGGATAAACCATATGGCTGTCAGGATCCAGTACCAGAAGTTGACAATTCCCCAGAACATGGCCTGCCATCCCGCATAGCCCGCGACGCCCCCATCTGCCCCGAATATTACGAAAGCGACATAACCGAGTCCCAACATGAGTGAGGCTAGAATCAGCCAGATGGTCAATGCACCAAAGATGCCAATGAACCACATCTTGTTTCGAAACGCCTTTGAAGGTCTGAAGACCTTGCCACTCTCAACATCCTCTATCGGCGGCCTAATCACAGTCCCTTCTGAAGTCATTTCGAGTCGCTCTTCTACTTTCTAAGCTCCTCGAGAAGTTCTCGTATGGGAGCTACACTATCCCGTATCTCACGAAGTGTGATTAGGATTTCGTCTTGCAGGACGCCCTCAAACCTTGTGAGAGGCACGTCACTCGGCGCAATCACCTCTGTACCGGTCACATACTGCCCTGTGAACCTCCGCAGCTCTCTCAGGACGAAGTCACGAACTGACTCGAAGATGTGAAGGCCCTCAAGCTTCTCTTCAGGCTTCGCTCCTGCCTGGGCTCCACCAGAGAAGCCTGCAGTCTGAATCTCAACGCTTCCAATCCCAAATATCCTGTCAAGCGGACCAGCCTTACTTGAGATGTTCGTAATTGTACGGAACGGGACATGCTTTTCTGTTACTGTGATTATCCCTTTTCGCACATATATCTCAGGCATGGTTTCACCAGACTGAGCGATCACTGAGTACTCGAACCTGTTCACATAGAATGGCCATATGAGAATCGCCGGGACGAGCCAGAACGCATTGATTACCCACCACCAGAAATTGACGGGCCACCACCAAGTGTCAAAGTAGAGAACATATGCGACGAATGACATTCCCTCGTCGAACACAAGTATTAGGTATGCGGTACCTAGCCATACAACCATGGCAAGGAGCCAGAAACCCAGCGCCACAACTATGGCGCCCAACCAGCCCTTGTAGATGAATGCCCTTGCGGGCTTGAACACCTTGCCACTCTTAATCTCATCTAGTGGCGGTCTAATCACTTTGCCAGATTCCATCTCTATCTGTCCCTCCTGTCAAGTTTGTCATCGATTCTTCTTAGGATGTCACGCATTTCACGCAGTGCCATCAGAATCTCATCATCCAGTGTTCCCTCCATCCTAGGCACTGACTCTTCAAAGGACATAGGCGACTCAGTTCCGGTAACATATGGAGTCCCAATCTGTCTCATGTGCTGAAGGATGTATGACCGCAACTCCTCGTAGAACACTATCCCTTCAATCTTCTCTTCAGGTCCATATTGAGTCGGCCCGGAATAGCCTGCTGTCTCAATCTCGACACTGCCAATACCGAACAGTCTGTCAAATGGACCCGTCTTCGTGTTGATGTTTGTGATTGTTCTTAGGGGCACGTGCTTCTCAGTTATGTCGATTATTCCTTTTCTGACATACACCTCAGGCATACTCTCGCCGGACTCCGCGCGCACAGAGTACCGTATCGATCTTATGTAGACAGTTATGGTCGTCAGTGCAATGACCAAGATTGGCAGTGTTATTACCCAGTACCAGAAGTTGATGGGTGGCAGCCAAAAGTCAAGAAACAACTGAGTCGTTCCTCCCAGGTCGAATACCCCCATGATGTATGCGGAGAGCCAGAATGTTCCGACCACTATGGTCCATAGAACCACTACGATGAACACGCTGAGAGACCACATCTTATACCTGAACCGTGAGTCCGGTCTGAACAGTTTCCCACTACTGACCTTCTCAAAGGGGGGTCTAATCACCTTCCCATTTCCATAGTCTGTACCCACTTCTTATCCACTCCCTTCTGATCTCTTATACTTTGGAGACGGCTTTGCTGCGACTTTGTTGAAGATAGCTGTGGACTGTTGAGTCATGTAGAGTTCTTCTTCGTCAGGTCTGAGAGCTATGTCATACTCTTCCATTATTGTGTCCAAGGTTTCCCTGCACTCCTCCTCCTTTGGGCACTCAGGACATAGCTTGCCGGCGTACGATTCGTGCCTATACCATACGATGATTCCGGCCTTCAGAGTGAACACGATGTAGACCTGGGTGTTGGCTTGGTAGTCAAAGCCGATCAGGAGACCCTTCTCATCAAGCACACTCTCAACATCGAGTCGATGACTCTTCGCATGCTCACTCAGCGCCTTACCGACCTTGCCCTTTGCCCGGTTGAGCACTCTCGAAACATACTGGGTGTCCTTCAGCTGGACGGACTGTATACCCTCTCTCTCGGACTTACTATTGGAGTTCTCAAAGAGCGCATAGACATAGGGAGGCGCCGCCTTGCCCTTCTCGTATTCACTGGCAATTTCACTGGTCGTCTTGCCCTGATGGTATTCCCACCAGACAACTGCTTCGTGAACCGAGAGTATCATCGTTAGTTATCCTCGCAGCATTACCCCAAACCCAGCTATAAAGGTTTCGGGTTAATCTTGCCTACGCTATTAGGAAGGTTTATATTAATAAGGTTATTGTTTACCACGTAGAAGTAAACAATCAATTGGTGAAAACGTTGGCGAAAAACGATGTAACCATTCGAACTCAACGCTTGAACAAGACATTTGGTACAGTTCAAGCTGTAAGGAATCTAGACCTTGAGGTAACAGCGGGTAGCAGGTTCGGCTTCCTCGGTCCGAACGGTGCTGGAAAGACGACCACTGTCCGCATACTCTCAGGTCTACTAAAACAGACAAGTGGCTACGCGGAGGTGTGTGGCCTCGATGTCAGCAGAGATCGTGATGCCATAAAGGCAATCACCGGTCTACTCCCTGAAACCCCCGGACTATACTCCAAGCTCTCTGCTGTTGAGTTCCTTGAGTTTATTGGGGCTCTGAATGGTAGGAGCGGCGAGGCACTGAACAGACGAATCGATACTCTGCTAGGAATCCTGGGTCTTGAGGGAAGACAGGATGACCTTCTGGAGTCATATTCATCCGGAATGAAGCAGAAGGTTTTGGTATCATCTACTCTACTTCATGAACCCAAGTTGGTCTTCCTGGACGAGCCAACATCTCGGCTTGATCCAAGTGCAACTGCTATCATCAAGGACATGATCATGATCCTTGCAGAGGAAACTGAAACTACCTTCTTCATCTGTACTCACATGACGGGCTTTGCAGAAGACGTCTGTGATGTGATGGGAATCCTCAATGAAGGTGAGCTGGTCACCCGAGGCTCCCCTCAGAAGATCATCGAGTCGGCAGGAGCAAGGAACTTGGAAGATGCCTATCTCAAGATAGTCGGTGGCAAAGTCGATCGCGAGGTCCTATTGGCCTGGAGGTGACGGAATGACACGCAAGTGGTATCATATCGCAAAGGCGGAATACCACGTTCTAACCTCTGGCATGAGGAAGTACAGACGAGCGGTCACAATTCTACTGTATGTTCTGGCTACAATATGGGCAGCCTACATTGCTCCCATGGTCATAGGCGGATTTCTCGGACTACTCATGCCTATGTCGGCCATGCGTACACTCCTGATGGTGATGTTCCCCGGGCTTATGCGTACAGTGATGCTTTTCCTGTGGGCATTGCTGTTGATGTTCCCACTATCATACGCCCTTCAGGAGATCAAGATCGGCCAGTGGGAGATCCTCCTCTCGAACAACGTGAAGACAAAGGACATTCTCATTGGAACATTCGTGGGCAAGATACCCATGTACGGGTTGATTGTGGTTCTCTTGGCCCCATTGCTGATTTCCCCTTTCATGCTCGCCTTTGAAGTGTCGTTTCTGGGTCAGGCACTGGTATACACAGTCATTGCACTCATGGTGCTATCTACCATCTGGCTCTCAAACTTCATCACGGCCGTCGTTCAGGCTAGACTTGGAGACTCATCTCGAGGCAACGACATCGCCAAGGCTATCTCGGTCGTGATCGCAATAGTTGTCATCGTACCCATGTACGGGCTGATGTTCTTCCTACCGCAGCTATCCGATGCCCTTGGAATGAATGCGTTTCTGTTGATGCCCTTCACTTGGCCTGCGGACCTAGTGAGCTGGACTGCAATCACTTTCAATGGAATCGGCCTGACTGGTTCTCAGGTACTAGCATTTGGAGCAATTCTTCAGCTGGATATGTTGGCCAGCACACTCCTAATGGCGGCATTCGGTCTGGCATGGGTTCCCATAGCAATCGTCACAGCTGACAGAGTCTTCACCGTCAGCGCCGGTGTACGTACTGAAACGGTCACCACTGTGGGACGAGAGAACATCATCCTGCGAGGAATCCGGAAACTAAGCAGTGGTTCGTTCGGGGCTCTGACTGTCGTTAGTCTGAAGGACTTTGGAAGGAAGGCTCAGAATATCTCAAAGATCTTCTACGGGGTTGTACTGGCAGTGCTTCTCCCAATAATCATTCAGCAGGTGACTGTGGCAGAGGGAGGCGAATATGTTCTGATGGAAATCCTACCCATGGTCAGCATAATGATTGGCATTGTTGGGGTGTTCCCGTTCGCAGGGACGAGCTTCTTGGAGAGCAAGGACCAGCTGTGGATGATTCGAAGTGCACCAAAGGGCGCGTTTCGTTTCATGAGGGCGCGCCTGGCATCAGGTTTCTTGATGGCAGTTCCATTGAGTCTGACTCCAAGCATAGTCATCGGCATCATATTCAACACGGGCCCTCTCATGATATTGCAGCTATGCGTCGTGTCCTACATTGTTGTATGCGGCGCAGTGATGGTGAGTATGGGTATAACCGCTCAGAATCCCAACTATGAGGATACAAAGTCTGCAGCGCACCAAACCGTACTCATGTCTGCGATGATGTTGACCCAGTTCACACTCATCGGGCCTCTCTTGGCGACAATCATCCTGGACATAGGGCTTGGCATCAACCTCTTTTCATTCGTAGAAAGCATCTTTGGCCTTGATGGTTTCATTGTAGTGGAGATATTTCTCGGGCCAACTGCGCTCCTGCTAGTGGGCGCTCTAATGCTGGCTC
>CAYFTD010000410.1:0-4918 GCA_964345915.1 uncultured archaeon | reverse complement strand
CTGTAGTAGGCGAGCGCGTGCTGTCATTGCCTCTCCCTCTATCGGCCGCCCAGCGAATGTCTGCGTGATGACGAATCCCCGATATAATACTTGTCCTGAAAACGATGCGTGCGAGAAAGAGAAAGAGCGTTCCGAAAATCGTAGCTGCGGAGATTAGTCCAAAATGGCATAGACCAGGCTTTATGAGTTCCATTCTCAACTATCAAAACGTTTTTCCGGTTAGCCTATACATGAGTGAAAGTACGCCTCCTTAGCGAAAGACCTTAATGTCACATGGATGCCCACACGCAGGACTAGCAATCACTAGTCTACAACCACCTCACCCAGCATGCAGTAGCGAAAAATGGAGTCAGAAATGAATGCGAGCATACCTTGATGCCAACTTCTTCATCAGCGGGTTCAGTGACAGACCAAAGGATGTCTTCATCATCAAAGAGGCTGCTGAGAAGGCAGGAATGGAACTATGGGTCACTAGACAGGTCTTCCAGGAACTCAGATGGTATCTTCGGAGAGAAGTCGAGCAAATGATTCAGATTGAGGAGACCCTATCCAAAGACATCAAGGAGTTGATGGAGAGTATCAACAAGCCAGAAACAGCTCTGCCGCAGCTGAATGACATGTCTCTCGTTCTGGGAGCGATGAGAGCCAAGAAGTCCAAGATAGTAACGAGCGACCTGAAGCTCCTCAACACCATACAGGAGATACAGGTGGATGTCGAGGGCATTGTGGGTTCAGCGTTTGTGCTCGAACTTGTGGAGTCAATCGATAATGAAGACTTGAAAGGGAAACTCTCTGTGATTCGGGAGAGGATTTACGGCGAAGAGGTAAGATACAGCATTGCTCGGCAGGAGGCATACGACCCGGTCACACGAATCCGATTGATTGAGGAACATGCATTGCGGGTTATTCGAACAGTGAAAGCCCCAGCTGAGAGTCTGGATCGAAGACTCTCGAAAGGGCAACCCCTCTTTGTTCTTGATTTTCTTGAGGATATCAAGGCGGGTATCCCAACGATGTTTGAAGATTTCAGGGCTGGGAAGTACAACACGCTGGCGAACGAGATTGAGGCCGTTCAGAATGAGATTGAGCGGCTCCTCATAGTGTCCACTCTGACAAACGACGAGGAAACTCATGCGAAACTTGTCAAGCATGCCTCGGACCTGACTCTATTCTTGTACTATCTTGAAATGATCTGTCATCTGTACAGAGGCACAAGGGAAGGAATCGAAGACGCCCTGAAGATATCGGAAGAAGCATTCCGTCTGCTCATGTTCGCTGCAGTTTCAGAGGAGGAGCTGAAGGCAGGTGTGTTCTTCGTTCGTATAGTCTTGGCCCTAATACGCGAGGACTACGAGGAGATTGACTACTACTACAGCCTATATGACAGCATGATTAGAAGAGTGGGCCTCGAGGACATGATCGAAACCTCGGAGGGGCTCTACGTTATTATGCAGGTATTGAGAGAGTTCATGGGAGGTTTCTCGCTCACAAAGAGTAAGCTACAGTATTCAGATGCTACTCTTGCTCTTCTGAATGATATCGCAAAACACTCACTCAATTTTGATGAGCATGATAATGCTTGGCAGTTGGTCGTCACTGCGTATAAGATAGGCGTCGCCTATGGGAAAGAGGAAGGTGCACTGTCATCTTTCCTGATGCTATACAAGGTTTCGTCCTCCTCTCACGATCGGTACAAGCCCGCATTAGAGAAGATTGCGGAACACGCGCTGAAGATGTTCGTGAAGAAGGGATGGGACACGAGTAAGATTACCCCGATATTGAATGAGATTCAAGGACATATACAACCGGTCGAAGAGATGTCGACTGAGGAGCCTGTCGATCTGACAGAGCTGCCCGAAGAGCTCCACAGCTGGATGGATGTACTTTCACTTGAAAACATAGAAGAAACTGAAACTCTGGTTGTTCGCAATGAGAGGCTTCAAGCGAGAGTTGGCATTGACATAAGGGAACATCATGACCTTAGGAATCTAAAGACTGGCCATCGAGTAGCTCTAACAAATGGGAAGTTCAAACTGACTAACGCAAGCCCAGAGGTAATAGGGAAGTACGCAGTAGTCTTGATTCTGACTCCCGCGGAAAGCGCCGAGATCTCTTATGAGGGAGAATACGGGTTCAGTTGGCTCAAACTTGCCGAACCGGAACCAGAAACGTGACTTCAGAAGAAAGGATGTGTGTGAGTTGGACCCACTAGTCTTTCTGGTAATATCTGTTGCAGTTGCCGCTGTTTCCTGGTTCAACTACATACTCAACCGTGCACCTGGTTCAGATCCTGAGGACTTCAATATCGGACCTCCGGGAATGCAGATACAATGTGACTGCTTCATCAACACCATGATTATTGGCGGCATATTCGTAATTGCCATGGCCATCATGTCGTCAGCATTTGCCACTAGGACTGAACTCTTCGTGATTGGCGTCGCTTCCTATCTGATTATCACTGCAGCAGGCGTGTACGGGAGAAAGATGAGATACAAAGACTGGAGCGAACTAGACGGTGTATTGAAGCGGGCTGTACCAAATCCACCCCGGAGAGCCTATGATAGGGACCGACTTGACATCTTCTTTGAGAACGAGGATGATGAGCTATAGCTAGTCCTGCTGTTCCTCGACCTTGTCATCCTTCAGATTCGGCATCTTTACGGCAATTACATCCACGTCTGGCCCCGAGGGCGTTTCAAACCAATGAGATTCTCCGGGCTCAACCACGACAACATCTCCTTCATTCAAGTCGTAAACTGTCTTCGATACTCCCATTCTTGTCTTGCTCATAATGACAAAGACTTCTGTCAAGACACTGTGAGAATGAGGCGAGGTCTTCATTTCGGGAGGAATCTTGACGATTATGAAGCCAGAACTCTTGAGGGGTTTTTTGAATGTGAGATTAGCCACATACCTCACTCCATAACCTAGCCTTCCTTTGAGCTCTGTATCTGATGCTCTGTGAATCTCAACCATGATAATCAGATATGCCAGAGCATCACCGAATGAAGAACGTTACTAAACAGGAGTGCACGTTAGTCATCTTGAAGAGAATAAATCTCATCTTCAGATTCCTTGGAACTGCATTCCGGGATGAGAAGTGCGAAGTCATTCGGGATTCTTCGTTGCATGTTTCTGCCCCGTCTAAACAGGTGCCGGTTGAACCTTATACGCCTCATCGTCTTTGTCACCGAATCTCTTGGAGAAGGTACGCAAGTAGGTGACACAAGTTCGTATTTGTGCACCTCCATTCTCTTGCTTGTGGCGGCGAAATCCTCACCACCCATAGCTATTTCTCCTTGAATGAGAAACTACTAGTGTGATTCGATTGGCAACAGAGGCACCCGCTACTGGAAGGCTCATTCATAAGGCACTGGTATTGGGTGCAGACCTCGCACTGCAGACGGGCTTCCTGAACCGAGCCTCAAATGGAAATGCCGCGTTCCAGCTGTATCCTACTTTAGGGGTCGGTATAGGTGTGTCTAGGAGCACATTGGAAGACGGCTGTCAAGCCGTATTGCAGCTCTGGTCTTTGCCGCTTTCCGAGAGACACCACGGCATCACAGATACCTTCATGAAGGGCCATCGTGGCGCAGTCGTGGTCTTGCGTCCAGATGAAACTGATCTGTTCGAGCAACTGTTCTTTCGGCTCTCAGAGAAAGCACGCAACCTTTTGATGATTGTCCTCGTTGGGGTCAGTTCAGATTTTGAACAGGCAATGCTCACAGTATCGCAGGTCTTGGGAAGGACTCCTCCCATACGTCATATGGACAGCGTGACCACCTGCCTAGAGCTTTTGGCAACATGCCTCAGCGAGAGAGCACAAGAAGTGACGAGTCTCCCACTTATCGCGCTACTTGACGAAGACGAGTGCCCTGCCCAGATGCCAATCCTGGAGTCAAGGTCGATGCCGCCGAGTTCAAGGGAGGAGATTGAAATGATCCGACAGGTAGCCGAGGAAGTTGGTGTCTCCTGTACTTCAACGCATTGTATGATTGAACTTGACGAGGGAACAATCAAGGTTGAACTGAGTACCGGAGAAACTAGGTTGGAGTCCGCCATCTGTCGTTACTGCCTCAAGTCTTGTGCAAGATTCCCCCGTCTCTGTATCGTAGGTATGGACTCTGGATGGGCCTCTGAAGAGGTCGGAAACAGGGCACTACTAACAATGGCCAAGATATATGGACTCGCTACTGGAGAGCTACCTGATAATATAAGGATGCAACTTCATCGTTCTTCCAGGTGTTCCGAATTGGAGCTTCATGAAGACTTGGATGAGTCGGGCGAAGTATATGAGAAGCTCATGCGTCTGGGGTATGCGAGCCGCACCGAAGAGCGGACACTCCAAGCGGCAGCACAAAAGAGAGTCCGTGAAGGACGACTATCGCTCGCAGACTATGATACAATCATGAGAGGACTTAGACGCATGCATGATATAACTCACGATACATGAGGCGAGTGCTAGAGATGCAGGTAAGGACTATCTCAGTCATCGGTGGCTCCGATTCTAACCAGTCCATCCTAGAAATGGCGGAGCAATTGGGAGAGGAGATAGCAAAGCGAGAGATTGCGCTCGTCTGTGGAGGACTTGGAGGAGTTATGGAGGCCGCTTGCCGCGGGGCAAAGAAACATGGTGGATTGACGATAGGTATTCTGCCAACGGACTTCAAGGACCATGCGAACCAATATGTAGACCTGGCCATCCCTACAGGACTTGGTTATGCGAGGAACTTCTTGGTGGCCAAGACCGGGGATGCAGTGATCGCAGTCGCCGGGTCGGCTGGAACTCTTAGCGAGATGGCGATTGCCTGGTTTTCAGATAGACCTGTAGTTGCACTTGTGCCTTCAGGAGGATGGGCCGAACGTTTGGCAGGTACAGGAATCGCCGATAGGCGAACCGACGTAGTTATCCCGGCTG
>CAYFTD010000409.1:0-7848 GCA_964345915.1 uncultured archaeon | reverse complement strand
AAGAGCCAGACTTCACCAGGTATTGTCATAAGCACGTTGGTCCAGCGTACTATGGTGTAGAGTAAAGCTCCAATGACACCTAGACCCAGGAGTGCTCTATTCGAGTTGCTCAAGTCAGTTTCTCCTCCTATTGAAGGGGCATCTAATCCATCTGCCCTTCGGTCGGACTGAAGTCACAGCTAGCAGAAAACACTTCCGTTTCGATTGGTAGGATTTGAAATTCAGAAGGACTCTCAACAGAAAGAACCGTAACGAATCAAAGGGTTTCTCATTCTTTCAGACGCCAAATCTTGTCTAGTGGATATTCAATCCTTCCGAGGAATCCCATATGCGCCTTGATCTTAGAAAGCTGCTCATCTGAAAGAACCACATTGTTGTACTCTCTCAGATGCTTCTTCAGCTCTGCAGTACTCAGCTCTGAAATGCTCTCTCCCTCAAAGATCTTGGTGATGAGGGAAGTGACGTCCTCATAGAAGTTCCAGGGCCAAATCTCCCACGCCCACGTAATCTCGACACCGTAGTAGTCAGGTACAAACTCAGATCCGTCAATGTGCATGAGCGCCGCGGTCTTGACCTCCTCAGGCTCTCCTACCTCCTTCACGTGATCAACCGCGGTAGTCAGACTCTGTCCTGTATCAGTTATGTCATCAACCACTAGGACCTTCTTGTCCTTGACATCTCCCGTGAGAGGGACTGAGAGTTTTGCGTGTCCATCTTTGGTGGCAGTAACTCCCCAGTGGTCCACCTTCACGCTGAATAGGTCCTTGATGCCTAGCAGATCGCATTGAATTCTCGCGTGGACCCAGCCACCGCGTGCAATTCCAACAATGGCATCAGGTTTCCAGTTAGACACCTTGATCTTCAGGGCTGTTTGAAACGCATAGCTGTAAATGTCATCCCAATCTAGGATGTAGCAAAGTGGACCCTTGAGCTCCATACATCTCACCAGGTAATCCTTCGGCCTGTTAGTCCATGATAAAAGTATGCTTCCTGTTACTATCAGCTCGCGGTGGATATGAGGGAGGTAACAACTCGGCGACATATCACGTATATCGTTCTAACTTGTACCTACCCCGAAGATTTCGACTGACAATGAGTCGTAAACGCCGGGGGTGTATCTTACCCTGATCCGGAGTGAATCATCTCTACGAACCTCAATCGGCTTCTTGAAAGGAATGAAGAGCTCCCTCCAACCATCCTCCATTCTCAACATAATCTCATTGTGGAGCTGGGCTTCAAAAAGCCCCACAAGTCCATGAACCACCCCTGCTTCTATAGCGGTGAATTCCAA
This sequence comes from uncultured archaeon, assembly GCA_964345915.1. Taxonomy (GTDB): domain Archaea; phylum Asgardarchaeota; class Thorarchaeia; order Thorarchaeales; family Thorarchaeaceae; genus SMTZ1-83. The sequence goes on along the minus strand of CAYFTD010000409.1, from coordinate 6,557 downwards.
CGTCTTGTCAACATAAGTAGGACAATCCTTCCTGAAGAGCTCGAACTCTGCCAAGACTGCCAAGTCCGACAGATCCTTCGCCGCTCTTCTATCCACTGTCTGGGGGAGTTTCGGAAATTGAAGGCTCTCCACACGGAACCTTTCCCATATTGAGCTGCACTCAACTGGTACTACGTAGACAGTGGCACGCTGAGGAAGGATGGCTCCGTTAGGGGCAAGAATCCGTTGAACGGCATGCCGACTCGCAGGAATCTGTTGTTCAACTAACATGACCGCTGACAGCATCTCACAAATCACAATGTTAGCTGGTGTGTCAGGTGAGAAATCTGAGAAATGGAGGTTTCTGAACTCGACCACATCATCAAGTTGGTTTTCTTGTGCAGCCCTTTTGGCGTATTCCACTGAGCATCCGTTTATGTCGATACCAGTCACACGACGTGCTCCGGCTCTTGCAGCCATGAATGCCAAGACACCAGTTCCTGCACCAATATCAACGACATAGCTATCTTCAGTGACCAACATCTGGATAGCTTTGTTGAACTTGGCAAGTCTCGAGCGATGGCTAAGCATACTGGCTGCACGGAGGACCGAGAAGGGAGTAGCATAATCTCTTTCGACCATCATCTTTGCCATAACCAGAGGTTCTTATAATATGATACGCGGTGGTCCAGACGCCAGAGTAGTATCCACTTTGGCATCACTACCGACAGGAACAATGGCGGAAGTCGATTTGACGGATGAGAGTATCTCGCGTGCAGTTCTCGCTCTTGAAGAAGGGCGACCAAGCGACGCCATTGAGATACTCAAGCCAATTGTGGATGACGAGAATGACGAAGCTGATGCACTTGTATATCTGGGCATTGCTTACGTGCAGAACGAACAGCCAGAGCAGGCTGTTGAAGTTCTAGAAAAAGCTCAGGATCTGGTTGAGGAACACTGTGTTCTGTCAATGTTTCTGGGGCGGGCACTTATGATTCTGGGGAAACTGGAGGATGCCGAAATTGAGATTCGTCGTTCCATACGCCTTGATCCCCATCATGCAGAGCCTTGGGGGGACCTTGGCAAGATATTGTACAAGAAGCGCAAGTATAGTGAGGTCACCAGTACACTAAGGGATGCAATCGAGAGATTTCCTGATAGCGTTGACATCCGTGCTATGTACGCTCTCGGGCTCTATAAGCTAGGTGATTTCACAGCAGCAGCAAAGGAATGGGAGGCTTTGCATCGACTTGAGCCACGGCTTATAGCGGCTGTTTCAAACTATGCCTTTCTCATGCTAACTCTAGGTAGGACATACGAGGCTGCACCATTTGTTGGACACGCTCACACCCTCGCCCCACGGGATTACAGGTCACTGATTCTTCTCGGTGAGCTTCGATTTCAATCAGGCGAGCATGAAGGAGCCAGGGAATGCTTCTCTGAAGTCCTAGAGCAGGATCAGGAAAGCGTTGAAGCCCTGTCGCGGCTCGCAGTTCTGTTTCACAATGTGCATGAAGAAACAGCGTCGGAGGAGTGTCTTAGGAGAGCTGAATCCCTTGTAGACAAGGATGTAGAGAATTGGAGAGGGCTCTGCTATGCGTATTCAATGTTGGGTCGTGAACAGGAGTTCATAGACTGCTTGGTGAAATGGACCCGGGCAGATCCGACTTCTGCGGCACCTTGGGTTGCATTGGCAAAACAATATGATCGAGTTGGGCTTTTGGAGTACTCAAGGAATGCCTGGCGCGTTGCATTTGAGTTGAGGCGGTACGTCAAGACACGTTGCGAAGTGTGTGGCTGTGAAGAGCGTTTTCCCTATTCTGAGCAAGTCGGATTCGATATCTATGCGGACCGTATATGTTCTGAGTGTGGAGCGCTCATTCGGATGCCTTCGGGACTAGCTGATGTGTGATACTTCAAGCTGGAAAGGTGGATATTATGAGTGATAGACGGTATCCTTCTATTCCCATTCTTGGAGTGGGGGCGATTGTTGTTGGAAAAGATGGTGTTCTACTAGGTAGACGTGACAAGGACCCCGGTAAAGGTCTGTTGAGCATTCCTGGTGGCGCGGTGGAAACTGGTGAAACACAGGAACAAGCTGTGAAAAGAGAAGTCTTGGAGGAAACAGGTGTGGAATGTGATGTTCTTCGCTTTGTGAGCACTGCCGACCTCATAACTCTGGACACTAACGGGAAGGTGGAGTAGCACTTCGTGCTCAACCACTATCTTTGTCGTGCAACCACTTTCGACCTTATTCCAGAACATGAAGATGCCGAAGTCATGTGGGCTCATCCAGACACAATAGAAATGCTAGGTCTACATCCTCGTATCAAGAGTCTTCTAGATAGTATTGCCGAAGACGTGCTACTTCTCATGAAATCCTAGCATTCGCAACGTTCTACGAATCCACATCCCTTGAGTTTGCAGACAGGTTGTTTCACACCAGTGATACTGATTCTGATAAGAAGCCTTTAGAGCGGGTTTGCCAGGAGTTGCTGTGAGCATCGGTAATCTGTTTGAATGTCGGAGTGGAGATGTGAGGCCAATCAGACCATCTATGAGTTGTTCCGTAGCAATCCTAGTCACGCTAATCTTTGGCTTTGGTTGCTATTCAGTTGCACTAGTAGCGGCTCATGACTTACCAGTTTCAACACTGGCAGAAGCCCTTGAGTCCGGCACCTCCTTCTCAACTGTGCCCACAGAGAACGAGCTGAGAATCGCTGTTGTCAAACCCATTTTCTCTGACACCGCGTATTCGAATGCGTTTTACAATTTCTACCAGAAGTATGGACACAGCAGCAAGCCATACATAACCACAGATCTACACTTGCTCAACGTAACCGTCGAGTCTGATTGGGGATGGAGCACAGGGCTACACACCTTCTTGAACAGCCCCAAAGCACGTCTGGCAGGTGTGGGCCTGTGTCAGAGCGTTGCAGTTATCGACGAGATAGACGTTACAATGGGTGCTCTGTTTCGCGAAGGGAGGAGAGCATACGACGCAGTTATACTCGGATTCACCGAGTACGTTACGGCTGAAGAGTACTATGCCTATAGGCGATTTGTTGAAACAGGTGGTACCCTCATCATTATGGATGCCTGTAACTTCCTTGCCGAAGTGAAATACCATCCATCTGCCTCACCAGATGAGCCCGGGTATCTCAGCCTTGTTAGGGGCCACGGATGGGAGTTCAATGGGACTCATGCCTGGAAGTCAGACTTTCACAGGTGGCCCGACGAGAACAGGAACTGGGTTGCTAGCAACTTCTGGACCTATTGGTCAGGTCAACATTATGACTATTTCTTGGCCAACACGTCCCACCCGATTAGTAGCTACATCAGATGCAACTATGGTGAGAACATAACAAGCCCGTACGGAGCCCATGAAGAGAACAAGCTACAGAATCTCACTGACACTGAGGTAATTGGGTATTGGCACTTTAAGTATCCTAGCGAGACTCCTGACGAGCCCATTGCTGCTTATCAGCACTGGTACGGTAACGGAAGCGTCTTTCACACGGGCATTATGGGCAGCGATGTAATCAGCAGCGTAGAGTTCATGCAGGCATTCCTCGTGAGTGCGGTTAGGTATGCTCTCACGGGAAGTTACGCGAATTGGAGTTTCTGGGAAGATTCAACCTACGAAGCATACGTAGATCTCTTCTACAAGAATGGCACCAAACTGGCTCAAAACGACCTCCTCTACGACAAGGTCTACTTTCATGTGGTATCCAACGCCAGTACGATAGCCCAGAATCATCAGCCGTATAAGCTGACATCAGTGTACGTGCGTGTTGAGAGAGAACAAGATCCATCTTTTCTGCCGATCACCTACCAAGGCAATCCATTGGATCAATGCAGTCAATGTTGGAGAGTAGATGTCGACACTCGGTATTTGCTGGATGGAGAATACTCTTTCGAAGTCTGGTGTTCATTCACGTCATTGAGTAACATGTCCGATTCCATAGATTCAATCGTCGTCATGTCACGGTACATTGTCAAGAATATCTCAGATGAATTGAGATTTGCCATTTCCGCCGCTTTCATCTCGCTCCTTTCTCTTTCGGTGTTGGCTTCTGCATTCGTTGTCTGGAGGGGAAGGAGCAGTTGAAGCTTGGAGTGACATCCATCGAGGCCTAATACCCTATGGACCTCAAGGTCAAGTACCAGGGCAATTGACGAAAGAAGGTGCTTTCTGAGGCATGTGCATCCTCTGGGACGCTAGGACTTGTGAGATAATGTCCAAGAAGTATAAAAGCGGAGATGCGACACAACGTAGACACGGATACGCACATCCACATAGGAAGTGTTCACAACTATGTTCAGAACAATCATGGCACTTGTGATTGCCCTTGTTGTTGCGATCGTAATCGGTGCCTTTCAGATTCTTGGTCTTACTGTAGAGCAGATTCAGCTGATACTGAATTCTGGTGATATCACTGGTGAGTTGACGTTTCTGGGTGCTTTGTTGTTCGGCCAGCTCATATTTCCATACACATTCGCTCTTGGTGGAGCCTACGCACCACTTGTTGCTTTGGGTGTTGCCGGTTTCATTGCTGGCCTCATCTCCAAGAGTGGAGTTAGAATGCTCTTTGTTTCGCTGATAGCTATCGGCTTGTTCTTTCTAGGGTACTTCGTACTCACGCTAGGACTCTCGCCGACAGATCTCTCTCTGTTGGCAAACATAGCCCAGAACATAGCAATTGACTTGGGAGTCTCGTTTGCGCTACTCTTTGTACCGGGCATTATTGGAGCCTCCCTCACAGCAGAAGAGTACTGAACTGGACCCGAAAGTGAGTTAGTGGGGGACTCTCCCCCCATCTCACGCTTTTTTTTCAGTTGATTGTTTTGGCCAGCTGAGTTGAAACAAGGTTCAGGAACTGTTCTAGGTGGTCAGTGTGAACAAAGGCTCCCGCTGCCATAGGATGACCTCCGGCCTCTACCACCTGACTCTTGTGTGCTTCGTTCATTGATTCACCGACTGAAACAAATGCATCTCTGAGATTGACACCTCTGTCAACTAGAATCTTCCTTGCGCGGCCAGAAATCTTGACCAGAGGGCCCTCGCCGGTCGTATTTGTGCTCACTCCAATTACAGGTTTGTCCTCGGGGACAATTCTGGATCCCTGGGCCATACCAATCACAATGCCGATGATTGTGTCTGGCGTTTCTGGGTCCCGCACGACGTACATACCGTCTTCCTCGAAGTATCCGTCTGTTTCAAGTCTTCGAAGCGCAGATGCGAGGTTGGTCCGGTGCTGGTGCAGAAGAGTGCGTCCTTGCTGATACGCCTCTTCGTCACCCAGGCACACCCTTACGCCGATTTCTGGTCGCCTGTTTCGTCCACATGCATTGAGTAGGGTGGAGAATTCCTTGGCTGTCCTCATCTCAGTTCTTTCTGGACGTTTAACGAGGTATATCACATCACCAACAATACCCGTTGCCACACTCGGGTCTTCATACGTTTCTAGTATATGACTGAATAGCCGCTGAATTACTGCCTGCTTCTCTTCATCCTCAAGATCAGTCCACGTACGCCATCTATCTTCAGAGTTTCTTATGGGAATCCTCAGTTCCTCAAAGAAGCGAAAGCAACTCTCACGGTCGCCAGTTATTCCTAGAAGATAGGGCTCCGTAGCGTACTCAAGCAAATAGGGGAGTGGCCTTGTATTGATCCCGAAAAATGTCAGGTCTCTCTCAACGCTGACAAGTCCTGCTCTCTCTGCTAACTTCACAATCTCACTGTTTACACTGGTGAACCCTTTTCCATATCGGTCCTGCAAGTCGCCTGTTGCTCCAACGACTGCTAGTTCCGAAAGATCCACGTTCTCCTTGGAGAGATTCAGTGCAACCAAGAAAGAGACCCCGGCTCCTGAAACATCATAACCGCCATCAAGCCCATGTTGACAAGGATTGACTTCAACAATCTTGGTGTCTGGATCTTCAGAGATTGGGCCACTTCTATCTTCAGAAGGTATGTGGTGGTCGAGTACTATTATGCAAGTCACGTAGTCCTCTAGAGCAACTGTTTCTTGTATGAAGTCCATTTGACCAGTTCCAAGGTCACTGAAAATCACCAAATCCGGCCTGTGTTCCCTAGTCAGGCTTAGGACATCCTGGATGGTTTCTGAATTCAACTGGTGTATGTTTCTCCAAACCACATCTGCACCTACTCTCTCAAGAAAGGTAACGATTATTGACAATGCACTAATGCCGTCGGCATCGATGTGGGAGATTGCGAGTGCCGTCTTTGCCTTCCGGATTGCTTCTACGGCCTCAACAATCCTGTCTTGCATGGTGCCAGGCAACTCAATCTCTGCCGAATCCATCGCTATTGTAAGTTGCAGTCTAGGCTCAATATAAGTGGGCCTCTCAGAAAAGACGAGTCAGACTGCGGATGTCACTCAGCTGCTCTTGCAAGTCTCGAGAGGGCCAGGAAAACTACGAGAAAGACACTCGCAACTGCGGCTAGAGCTTTGGCTATCTTCTGCCATGTTGTTTGAGGAACCTCAAGATCACGAAGGTCATTAGTCACGCGTTTCAGATAGACGCGGGTTTCCGTATAGAGTGCCTCCTGG
>CAYFTD010000408.1:0-3031 GCA_964345915.1 uncultured archaeon | reverse complement strand
AATCCCGACCTTAACCATTTCAGATGGTCCTTCTGAGAAAGGATTCTACAAGAAAGGCGAGGACAAGAAGAAAGTCAAGACCGTTTTGGACAAACAGGGTTTCTTCATACTCTATGCGGACTCCATGATTGGTGCCCGTAGGGAATTCCTTGACCCCACTGAAATGGTCCTGTTCAATGCTGACATAATCAAGGTGCTTACTAACACTGGCGTTATCCGGCTTCTACAAGAAGAAATCCACGCTGTTATCGATGCTCTCAAGGCAGGGAATGAACCGAAGATGCCCACTGTGAAGGTAACTGCCGAAAAGGCTGTAGCCGCAGCCGGATTCGGTAACCCATATGCTGGCGCAAAGGCTTTTGCCGCCTTGAAGATTGCTGAAGGAGTAGCGGATGTTACAACCAAGGGCTGTTTTGTGGAGCAGGACCCTGTCAAATACGTCCCTATGGTAGCGGCCGGACACGAGATGATGAGAGCGGCAGCGATGCTATCGGACGAAGCCAGAGAACTCGAGAAGAGTACTGATACTCTATTGAGAACGCCGCACACACCAAAAGGTAAGATAAAGAAGAAGAAGGCATTTGCAGGCAAGCTGGAATAGGAAGATTACTTTCTATCTCTTTGAACGTGCTAGTTTCTGAACGGCCTTGCGAGCGTTAAGCAGGATATTCTCGGCCTGTTTTTCGCTCAGGCCTTCGATCCTTTCGGCAAGCCTCTTGGGTGTTTCTCCTGCAAGCTGCGCGGCCGAGTCATATCCAGCCCTCTGTAACTTCTTCTCCAATGAAGACCCGATTCCTTTAACTCTCTTCAGAGGTAGCATCTTCCTCAAGTCTTCCCCCAGAAACTCATTGAATTCACCATTGCTGAGATCTTCTGTGGCATCGATGACCTCCATCTGTGTCTTGATAGACTCAAAGTCTTCGTCCTGCAAGAGTGCAGAGACAGTCTTGTCGACAACTCTTTGGTCAAAGTCGAGGGCGAAATCCTCCATCTCAATCTCTCTTCCCAATATCTGGGGAAGAGGAGCTGTTTGCCATAATGCAACCAAAGAAAGAAAAACGGCAAAGGGACCTCCGAGTTCACGCACTATAGTGGGTGGACCCCCCAACGGGATTTCTAGAGAAGCCGCGAAGAATAGCCCAAGGAATCCAATGAAGAAGAGGAAGACAAGTGATAGACGCAAGCCTTTCCTTCCTGGTGCTCCAAGCTCTGACCAAATCAACAGAAGACAAAGGCCTAATAGGTAGCCTTCGAGAAATCTCTCCCAGGCCAAAAGAGGAATTGAGTAAACGACAGCCTCCGGAGTGGCTATTGTCCCACCTACAAAGTAGAACGTTTCGCCAAAGATTGTCAGGTTCCCCAGAATGAGTACAGCCGTACTGAATGCCATCTTCCTTCCACGAGCATCTGCCAAGACACCAACAATGAGTACGCCGAGGACCATGAACAGCATATGGAAGATTCCAAGATTGGAGTGCTCAACAAGGGAGGAGTACGGTTCAGTTGAGTAGTCTTCGAAGAGTTGCTCGATCTTCATCTGTGTGGAGAAGTACCAAAGAATGTAAGACGCGAGCATCAGGACCATGACCAAAAAGTATCTCCTGGCATCATCCTTCACGGCCAAGGGATGCAATTTCAATCTCCAAGGTCTGATGAAGAAACCAATGAAGAGCGACACGACACCTAGAACCTCAGGGATGATGAGTCCTGAGAAAGAGAGACCAAGTCCTACGAGGCCAGTCATAATAGTATAAATGAGAAGACTCAAAGATAGAAAGGCCGCCACAACACGTCCTCGGAACCTAACAACCACAGTCTGATTGAGCAGGACACCCCAAGATACCAGGGTGCTCACAAGACCTGAGAATAAGGCCAAGACATACGTTGTTTCCAAGTCTGGAGACCTGCTCAGAGGAAATCCCAGAGAGTTTGCATAGATGCCCAGTAACAATGGGACCATTGCAGAAATTGTTAGGAAGATGTGTCCTCTGCGCGTCCTGTCAACAACCTGCCCAGCTAATAGCGCGACAGCAGCTCCAATGCCAAGTCCTTGACTTAGGAGAAGAGAATGATTCACACCGGGATTAGGAAAGAGAGTCCCCTCGATAAGCTGATGGATGGTAAACATCGCGTATCCAACAAAGGGGGAATAGAGCAGGTAATAGAGGGCAGTCTTGACTGGGAACTCTCGGTATTCTAACATATCTCCACCTGTCTGCGTTCTCACCGCAAAGGAACAGAATATGGACCTTTCGGGTACATTCCACTGAAGAAAGAGGAGCATAAACTCCTCAAGACACATAGCTTAAATTGAGCAACGCTCCGACCAACATCACTGGAGAGAAGATGAATGTCAGGACGACTCCTCGTGCAAGAGTTCATGGTTCTCACAGCCGGAGGGGTCCCTATTTTTCATTATTCTCCAGATCAGACCCGGAAGCTGGACGAGCTACTTTCAGGGTTTCTCACTGCGATAACATCCTTTGCGGCAGAGTTTGGCGAGCGATCGATCCAGAGCCTATCCTTCGAAGGCTCAGAAATAATGTACGAACACACTGAAGCGGACATCCTCTGTATATTCCTCACGGACACAGACGCACCCAGGAAGATCCTGAGAGCGGTTCTAAGAGATCTGAGCCGTAAGTTCGTCAATAGATACGCAGTTGAGATTGGCATGGACATTCCAATAGAGGAGGTCTTTGCTGACTTCAAAGCTGACGTTGAGCGATCACTCACGTACTACGAAGGCGTTCTTAAGACAACTTCAAGCCTCAGTTCGTTCGTTGTGCCATCTTTAAGAACTGAGGCCTATGACTTGGCCTCGGATACACAAGGACTTCTTGATCAGTTTCACCGTGACTTTGGTAGCACTGGGAACAAGATCCTCAGTGCGATAGACGGAGAAGGTTCAATCTACGACATCAGTGCTCGTCTTGGGATAGAAGAGAACGAGGTACAGGAAGCAGTCGAGTATTTGGCGATTTGGGGAGTTCTGGGAATATCTAGGATGTGTCCTTTGATCAAGACTGCA
>CAYFTD010000407.1:0-2124 GCA_964345915.1 uncultured archaeon | reverse complement strand
TCCGATGACGTTGAATATTCCTTGAGGTGGAGTCACGTAACGAGACAGGCCAAACGTCGCAATCATTCGCGCGCTTTCAGGGTCTTGCTCGAAGATTCCTATCCAGCTCAGCAGAGGGTTTGTCCCCGTTGGGTTGAAGTTCGTGGAGATAATCTGTCCGAAGAACAGAATATTGGCGAATAACGCCTGAGCCAGGATCACTGGAATGTTTGATGTATAGAGCAGCTTGATGGGATACCTAGCCCTCATTCCTCTATACTTGGCATACTGGAGCGGAATCTCAACTCTGACAGACTCCATCCATACCACTCCGACCACGATTATCAGAGTTATTACCAGCGTGAACAGGCTTGGGTTGACCCCATCTCGAATCAGAAGCCATTCCCAGCCAATGAATGGACCAACATCAGTCCCAATTCCAAAGAACCTGATAGTGTTTGCTAGTAGAGCGGCGATGATACCACGTGGAAGGTTGGTTGGATCCGTGTAGCCAGGTGCTACAGCGACTTCTAGGTCAACAAAGTTCAGTGAGTTGAAGATCACTTGGCCAGCAACGTTCGTCATGATGAACAGTGAAACACCTGAACCAAGGCCCCAGCCCTTCTGGATGAGTTCGTCCATTAGAATCACAACGATTCCCGCAATGAACAGTTGCATGAACACCAGTAGTGCTGCCTCTGGTCCCAGAGTTCCGTAGGCATTACCAATTATGTATGCGATGGACTGGAACGCTGTCATTACCATGGCTAGAACTTTCTGCCCGCCCGTAAACTGTGCTCTGTCATCTGGGTCACCGAAGTCAACATCGATAATCTTTGAACCTGAGAGTAGTTGCATCACGAGACCTGCAGTGACTATTGGCCCTATTCCCAGCTCCATCAGTGTGCCTCTAGTACTCGCGAGAATCACTCGCAGTGCCCAGAGATAGTCAGTCCCTACCGTCTTATCGACACCGTACAACGGGATGTGCGACATGAGAAGGAAGAGAACGAGGATGACTCCCGTCCACACCAACTTCTCGCGGAAGGATACCTCTCTGTCAGGTGTCCTTACCTCTGGCATCACCCGAACGAACGGTGATAGAGCCCTAAGGAATGCTGATGGCAAGAATTGTTGTCTCCTGCAGGTTTTTCGACGTCGAGCCTGGCTATGCCTTTAAAGCTAGTGGTTCTTCGATATCAACATTTCACTCTGAGTGGAAATCAAATCGTACTCTTCTTAGACCTCACTTGTCCTCTGGTATGTCCACCGAGCCACCCTTCTCCAACACTTTCTCACGCGCTCTGGCTGAGATAGATTTCACACCAACTAGGTCAATCTTCTGAGTCACCTTTCCAGAGCCGAGAATCTTGTCTATACCGAGTACTGACAGATCAACAGTGTACTTGCGCCCCTTCTTGGTCGCGCCTCCTCTCTCAACAAGCCTCTCAAGCGCCTCGTCGATGTCACCGATGTTGATAGCAACAACATCATCAATGAGCTTCTGAGGCCTTCTGAAGCCCCACTTGCCGAAGTAGCGGGGATTCTCCTGCATCATTTGGATGTAGTGATGTTTCCTTGAGCCAGCCATTCCTTTGCCGCCTCTCTGCCCTGAGGCTCTCTGGCCTGCACTGAAGCCGTACCCGGCAGCTCTGCGTCCCCGCATCTTATGGATCTTCTTTGATTTCCTCTTCTGCATTGCAGATTGCTCCTTCCTCACGCCTTCTTTAGTCGCACTTCAAGTACACCATTTCGCATGGATGACTTGGCCTCTTCCTTCCGTACCTTCGCCGGGAGATTCAGCTCCTTATGATAGGGTTTCTCTGGATTGTCGACATCTATAGTGAGCGTCTGGCCCTTGACACGAACCTTCAGCTCATCCTTTTCCACTCCAGGCAGTTCAGCAACCACGATTATCTCATCGTTCTCATCAATAATGTCGACCAGCGGCTCCAGCTGGGGAAGCATTCTGGCGCCATCCGGACTTGGAGCATTGCCGAACCTCTGGATAATGGGTTTGCCATCAGGGCCAATTCGCATAGAGAAGCCAAACACAAATGGATTAGCCCCATCAGGGTTCTCTCTCATGAATTTCTCGATGGAATCCCTGTCGAACATATCGCCTTCTTGCATGTCATCCATCAT
>CAYFTD010000406.1:0-2614 GCA_964345915.1 uncultured archaeon | reverse complement strand
ATATGGTTGCTGTGACATTCGCGCCAGACACAGGATTGCCTGTGGCTGCGTCTGTCAAGAGGGCCGCCAGCTGAAGGTGGATTTTCTCCTTCAACAGGAAATCGAAGCTGCCACTCAGCTCAAGATCTAGTACCTCCACAAGACTCACGGCCCCGAGGACAGTGACCTTGAAGACACCCCACTGGACATTCCCGTGAGTGTCACTCACCCAGACCTTCAGTCCGTAGGTGCCTTCAGAGAGTGGTGTGGCCTCGGTGACAAGACCATAAGCATCAACTTGGAAGTGGGAGGTGTCATTAAGCCACCAACCGTCAAGACCGGACAGGTCTGACGCTACAAGCTGGTAGCTCAGACTCTCGCCGTATTCAAGCGTCTGATCTAGGAGTGAAACGCCCCACTCAGGCGGTGTCGTGTCAACCACAGTCACTGTGATCCTTGCAGAGAGTGTGTTTCCGTAGATGTCCGAAACATGGATGGTCACACCGTAGTTCCCTGGTGTCAGCACCCGGACGGTTCTGAGACGCCCGGCCCAGTCTATCGCGAAGAGCCCGTTCTCAACTGACCAGCGACCTAGTTCAGAAAGATCCGAGGCCTCGAGCTCGTAGAGAAAGTCCTCGCCAAACTCGCTCGTTTGATCAGTGGGCACCACAATCCAGCTGGGAGGCGTTGTGTCCTGTACAATGATTCTGAAGGTAGCGCTGGCGTAGTTGTCGTAGGGATCGATTGCGCGAACCTCTATCCAGTATTCTCCGACCTCGAGACAAGTGGCGTTTACAAGGACACCACTACCGTCGATGAAGAATCTGGCAGTGTCATTGACCCACCATTGCTGTATACCAAACAGGTCGTATGCAGACAGCTCATAGCTGAAGGCATCGCCGAGCTCTACTGTCCTATCTGATGGAGTCTGGATCCAGACAGGTTCAGTGGTGTCTACAACTAAGACACGGAACTCAGCGGACCTGTAGTTACCATAGATGTCATACACACGCACCTCCAGTGAATAGACTCCAATCGGATGGAATGTGGAGTTCGTGATAACGCCGTCTTCGTCAATCACAAACCCTTCAGTTACGTTGAGCCACCAGTAGTCGATACCAGAGAGGTCTGTCGCGTTCAGATCATATACGATACTGGTTCTATACTCTACTGTCTGTGTGACTGGCGTTTCGACCCATGATGGAGCAGTTGTATCTATCACAGTGATAGTGAACTCTCCGCTCAATACTGCTCCCCTCGTATCATTGACTGAAACATTCAATCCGTACGATCCCACAGGCACCAATCCCACACTGGTAATGACTCCTCTGCTGTCGATGCTGAAGTAGGTCGTGTCATTCAGCCACCAAGCATCCAAGTTCCAGAAGTATTGGACCTCAGGCTTATAGTGGAAGATGTCACCAAACTCCAATATCTGATCAGCAGGATAAGTCGGCCAGCGGGGCATCATGAGAGGGTGGGGATCTTGGTTGTTGTAGAAGGTGTGAGGAGTATCGCCAAAGGTGTCCCCGTCGGCATCTACTCCGGTGTAATCCGAATAGAAGTTATAGTCGAAGGTATTGTAGCTTCCGCGATCGTAGGCATTGGTCGTGCTATTTCCAAATACATTCCAGGTCACATTGTTGTGGTCCGAATAATACAGATAGACACCATAATCGCGGTTGTTGATACACGTGTTGTTGGTCAGGGAACTGTAGTGGCTACGATAGAAGTAGATTCCGTATCGACCGTTTTCAGTACAAGTGTTGTTTCTTAGAACGTTGTGTGAGCCATAGCGAGAATAGATTCCATAATCACGGTTCTGTGAACAGTCATTGTCCTCAATGACAATACTAGTGCAGGAGGACATGTAGATTCCGTAGCCATTGTTTCGTGTGTAGACATTGTTTTCCAGGACAATGTCTGAGCATGCGTACAGTTCAATTCCAGAGTAGTATCCACTTGAACAGTTGTTCCCACTGATGAAGGTCGAACTGGAACCATAGAGCCGAATGCCGTATCTATTCGAAACACAAGTGTTGTTGATGAGCTGGCCGCTTACGACCCCATCCAAGTAGATACCCGCGTAACCGTCATGTAGCAAACAGTCACGAATGACGAAGTGAACACTCGTACCGCCGATATAGATACAGTAGGAGTATGATCCAGGGCTAATATCGAGGAATTCGATGCGATAGGGGTCAGTCGGAGTCCCGGAGCCCGGCCACCCCTGGCTGGCAAAGGACGCGTCGCCAAACAGATAGATGCGGCCGGGAGGGATGTACATGTCCACCGCCACCACAAACGCTGCTGTTGCGACATTCCCAAGAGTATCATTCACTGACACCTCAATGTCATAAAGACCCTTGACCAGCGGTTTCACATTGGTGATCACACCATCTTGGTCTATCGTGAAGTTCTCATAGTTACTCAGCCACCAAAGGTCGACTCCCGATGGGTCATACACATCTAGGTCGTAGTACAGGTCCTCTCCAAGCTCAAGATGCTGACTCCCTGGTGACCTTACCCATTCAGGTGGAAGATTGTCCTGTACTGATATACTAAACTCGGCACTTATGACATGTCCAGTTGTGTCATTGGCGTATACCGTTAGACCATAGCTCGAGCCAAATGG
>CAYFTD010000405.1:0-3286 GCA_964345915.1 uncultured archaeon | reverse complement strand
TTAGCATAACCGTGCGTCCCTATACGCAATATACCAACTCCCTTGGTGCGCAAATGTGTCGGAGCTAAAGTGTTGCAAGATTTGCGGGGCCTTCAATACCTGCAACAACAAGGGCGAGTGTTGTCCTGACTGTGAGCATTTCGACCCAATAGACTACCTCTGCATGGCCGGACATCTCAAGAAAAAAGCAAAGCAGAGTCGGGCACGGGTAGAGGATGACGATGACTCAGACACCTTCCTGTTCGAAGATGACGAAGAGGACCTTGACGAAAGCGACTTGCCTCCTGAGAGGGATGCCCTTGAGAGTGACGATAGTTTCGGAGAGTGGGGCTAGGTGTGCTCTTTGACTTCTCTTTTTGTGGTGCCGTATGGGGGAATCAATTTCTGCTCAAGGCAAGATTGCCAGATTGTAGAAGTATAGGCCCATTAGTCCAGCTGCGACCAAGACTAGAAGCGTTGCGTTGCTGACCAGCCACATTCGCGCATTCTTCTTTGTTATCTTGATAGGGCCAAGCGGCTTTAAGCCAGTCGGAGCCTCACTAGTGACATCAACGGTCCGCCAGACAAGCTCGAGGGCGTTGGCATCACTCGGAAAGATGTCAAGATACAGATGAGATGCATAGCCGATCAGGAAGAGCGCAGTCACGTAGAACTCGATGTGCGCTCCAATGGCCAAAGAGTATGTTGACGCAATGCTTTGAGCAACGTTGATGAGCGTCAAAAGAACCGCCAGGAACGGCAGAATGACAGAGTGAAAGATGACATTGCGATGCCTTGAGATGCCTAGGAACGGGATGTCCCAGTCGGGCATTAGGGCGCCTGCCACAATGATAAGCGATCCGATGAATATACTGAGGTCACCAATGATCAGGATTCCACTGGTGAACTGATACGCAATAGCACCGCCTAGGGAGCCTACGCAGAAGGTAACGAAGGCCAAGGCTCCCACGGCACCTAAGTTGCCGATGGTACGCCCGGGCTTTTCCTTGTGTGGGGCCTTCCAATATAGTATTGGGACCGACACTAGCGAGAGAATGATCCCACCTGCTACGTAGTAGAATAGAAGGTCAAACAGTTGCCCTGGAAAGTCCAGCCAAACGCTGTAAGCATAGACAAGTGTATAGAGAGCTACAAACAGCGAGAAAGCGAAGACCATATGCGACAATCGATTCATATGCAAGACTCCTCTCTAGCAAAGAAGAAGGCAAGTGAGGCGCGTCTTATTTCTTTCGAAGTCCGGGGAACCAATATTGGGTACTCTTCGAGTAGCTCTTCTGGACCTTAGCTACTCCGTTTTCGACAAGCAGGTCCAACGCAATTCTGACACGCTCTTCATTCCAGCCGAGGTTTACGACGGCATCTTCGATGGTAATCTTCCCATCTCTGCTCGAAGCAAGACTAAGAATTTGCTGAGGGTCACTAGTGAGAGAAACCGGGACGAACTTTACTAGCAGAGCACCGCTCTCAAGCTTTGTTGTACCTTGAACCAGGCCCTCTTTTGACATGTCGTCAAGGATCTTTTCAGTTTCATCCGGACTCGTAGCCCACCCCATCTTGTCGAGGCGCACAAGAAGTTCAGATAGAAGCATGATTCCTCCTGCCTGCCTCGAGTCCTCAGCCAGGCGTAGTATATCTCTACGAATTCCGTCAGTTCTGTCATCGCGCTTGAGAAGGCCTTTCACCATTCCTCGCTTCTTCTTTGCTTGTGCTATCCAAGCCTCCGGTTCATATCCGAGGTCTGAGAGTAGATCCACCAGCGCACTCCTGTAAGCTGGAATCGTGAGGAGGGTCGAGCCCTGTTTTTCAAAGGCCTTCCAGAGCCGTTCGCGGATCTGCTCTATGCGCCGTGCTCTTTCCACCAGTCGGTCGAGCTCCTGATCAAGCACCTCTTCCTTGGTCAGGGGACTCAAAACGATAGGTATAACGACGTCGTCCGCTGAATGTAGAGTGAACTCGATTGTCCTTTCCTTGAAGCCGAGTGCTGACACATGACCTTCGTAGCTGCTTCTAGGCAGCGAAGCTCTCACAACTCCCTTGGAATCAGATTCAGCTTTGAAGACGCCCAACTCGACGGCTGCGCCTGGGATTGATGCACCGGAGTCATCATGAATATGGAACTTGACCTCGCACATACCGTCCTTGGCGGACACGACTCTTGGTCTGACTCGGCGATCCGGTTTCAGTTTGGTTTCAGGAATTCCGGCCAGAAGTGATTCCAAATCTTCCTGAATGGATTTCTTTGCGAATCCGTCAGAAATCAGTGATTGCACTCCTTCTCGAATCAGCTTGCGAGCTCCTTTTGATCCGAGAAGATTCCGGTCACGTGAAGAATCACGAAGTGTCTTCCGAAGACCTACGTCGCTATTGGCTCGTTCTGCAAGAACTCCCGCAAGGTAGCTTGCTATGGGAGATGCAGGTTCTAGGACGTCTACGAACTCACGACGGCGTCCAACTCTTTGAAGTTCATCCGTGAACTTGGATGGTGGGTAAACTGAAACTCGTAGTCTCCCCTTCTTTGAAAACCCTGCCACAATGAAGGGCATTAGAAGGAGTGCAGTCGCGCTCTCAATCTCAATGCCACCCCCCGGGACTAGTATCTCGTTGAGGGCACTCTGCACGCGAGTCAGTTCAGCCTTGACATCCTCAATATCCTTGCCGAGTTGCTCCTTGCGTTCTAGCAGCTCTCTTGACGCATTATCTGTTCGGTCTCGAAGGCTCTTTAGTCGGGACTCATCTCGTTTGAGGGCCGCCATCCTTGCGTTTCTTGTTCTCTTGAGTTCCTCGGCTTCTCCACCTCGCTTCTGTGCCATGCGGAATTGAAGGTTGTCTACCTCCTTGCGAAGGACCTCGATTCTCTGCTCAAGCCTCGATGAGGCTTCCGAGATCTCCGCTTCACGTGAGCCAATCTCGTCTGTCGTTCTTGTGTGAACCGTATTCCACAAGTCCGATATTAGACCGGCTGCATGTAATGAAGCCCAAGAAGTTTCCTGAAGAGTGACAGAGTGTTCACTTGCTTGGCTCTTCGAAATCATCTCAGGGAGCAAGACAGCATAAGGCTCCACATAGCTCCGAGCAGGCCAGTGCATGGTCTTTCCAATTCCATCTGCGAGAGAGCCTGACACCAGTCCGAGAATAGACAGCTCCTTGGCACTTCTGATCGACTCTAATGCTCGACGAGCGTCTTCAATGCATCTCATTATGCTTTCAGATGTCTTAAGGGATTCAATGACACTCCCAAGCTCAGACGTGTCGGTTTTGCTGATCGGAGTCAGTTTCGAAGAGCTGA
>CAYFTD010000404.1:0-2078 GCA_964345915.1 uncultured archaeon | reverse complement strand
GAGAGGCATGGGGACTTTGGATCAGGGTATCCAAATGATCCAAAATCAGTGAGGTTCGTTCAGAGTCTTGCAGATGAAGGTCGGGAGATTCCGTCCATAATTCGCAAGAGTTGGGAGTCCGTAAGAAGAATTCTCAACAATGCAGCTACTACACAATCCACTCTTGACGACTGATGGACTATTGCTCCGATCTCTCGTCGATGATCTTCTTCAGCTCACGGGGCTTGTCAATGTCATCCAGTTCAAGCTGTCTTATCACAGGCAGGTTCGCCTCGTAATCTTCTGTTTGGCCTTCCTCAACAATGACTACTGCGTCTGATTCCGTGACCTTTGAAACGCTCTTCATGATTTCCATGCGTTTCTGCAGAGTCCAGCTCCTGATTGAGCCAACCCCAGACATCAACGGAGGTCCATCTTCCCTTGCAACCGCATGAAAAGGGGCTCTGTCAGTCCACCACACACTCATTCCCAGCTTCTCAAAGAAGTCATTGACGCGTCTTCTGATGCCTTCTGTTTCATCGTCAGCTGACGGAGGAGATGAGGTGGTGGATTGAGGTAGGTCTCTGTGAACCACGGTCTTGGACAAGAGATCAACGGGAATCACTAGGTCCGCAAGGTCAATCTCAAGTTCGTTCTCAAGGCGGTCTGCCACCTCAGCACTGACGTCCATGTCATCCTTCTCGTAGGCCAAGATTGCTCGTGCAGATACCTGCATACAGTCTGCGAGCTCTTCCTGGGTCATACTGCGTGACAGGCGCACCTCTTTCAGCTTCGCGCCATCAATCGAAACGAATCGTCCGCCTCTCTGGATGAACTCTCTAGGCTTCTCCTCTTGGACAACCATGCTCTGAAAGCTGTGTGGTGCAACTGTGGGCACACCATATCTCCTGTATACAACTCCTTCGTCAAGGATTCCTCTTCGAGTCTTTTTGCCTACAATGAGTGGGACTGCATCAAAGAACTGAGCCACAAGTTGGAGGGACATCGCGTCCTTTTTGGTGAATGCATCTATGTTGGTGAGAGCCTTGACTAGAACAAGCTGCTCTCCCCTTCGAGCAACCAGATCAAAACAGCTTGGCCTGACAATACATTGAGTGGAGATGTCGAACCCAGCCTCTTCTAAGTTGGAAGTGACCTCCTGGATCAGCTGAGTTCGTGCCTTTGTCATCGCAAGGACCTTGTTCTCATTTCCTCTTGAAGGTTTTTAGGAGTTGCTGAATGTCACCTCTTGCATCAGGGCAAGAATCCCAAGAATCTCTTAGTCTATCCATTTTCGACAGTAGTAACGAAGCCAATGCATGTAGTAGAGGGAAACTTGCGCCGGACAGCCTGTACCTGTGGACGCATAAGCTTCTCGACAGGTTTCCAGGTCCGAAAGTCCTTCCATTCTAGGTCAACTTGTCCTAGGACACGGTGAATCAAGAACAGTTCGACCTTTTCGCCAGCGATTGTGTAGATTCCAGGTCCGTAGTCCATTCTACGTAGGATGACCATGGGAAGCTTGATCTCCTTGTGGAATCGTGAGGGCACCTCTTTTGCAATCCTTGCTATCTCCTCTTTCTTGAGAATGGACGACTCGCCCCCCCTTGTGACATAGTGAGGCGAATCAGATTGCATGAGCTCGCCAAGCGTACTTCTTTTCACAGGCATGTGGTCGTTTATCGAGTCAATCTCGTGTTCCAGTATTCTATCAATAGGTGAAGTCAAGCTAGTTCCTCCGTGACCCGACAGACCACAAATCGATGGTCTTTCTCAAGCGGTTCAAGGTCAATATTCTCAACCACTTCGAGCCCATAGCCATCAAGCTTTGCAATCTCTTGACTGTAGATAGTATCAACAGGGGCAGTGGAATCAATACTTCTAGCCTTGATTGCCATTAGCCCCCAAGCGCCAAAAGAGCAGAACGTCTTGATGTTCTGAAAGAAGATCCTTGCTTGGTCTGGTTGGGCAATGTCTTGATAGACTACATCAATTGGTCCGGAAACAATCGAAGCATATCTGGTTGGATATCTAGCGTCTTCAACAAGAGGTACCACATTGGTACGTGACTCAGCCAGTGCCAGAAGCCCCCTTGCAGC
>CAYFTD010000403.1:0-6649 GCA_964345915.1 uncultured archaeon | reverse complement strand
AAGCGTGGAAAGATCGGCTCTATCAATTGAAGGCTGATGGCGATTCAATATACCTGTTCTTCAACAACCATTTCTATGGCTATGGCCCGACCAATGCGCTTCAAATGCTGAATTTGTTGGGGAACATCAACCCAAGGCAGAAGGCGAAGCTTGAGCGCATGCTACCGTTGCTATCCACGAGTCAGACCACTCTCGACGAGTTCTGAAACACGTTGGAGTTTCATCTCTCTGACTGGCTTCTGACCACAATTCATATGATGCGTCCCTAGACACACTATGAACAATGTGGATCAACCCTGATGAAATCATAAAGAAACTGGATGTGAAAGGTGTCGAGGTCCGGATAGCGTACTTTGACGAGGTTGATTCCACCAACAAAGTCGCAAAGTCCTTCATAGAAGACGGAGTAACGGATAGACTCGTAGTCATATCAGCAACTCAAACTGCCGGTCGAGGTCGATTTCTGAGAAGCTGGGTTTCTCCACCGGGAGGGCTCTACACTTCACTGATTGTCAAACCTATCCTCTCACCTGCAGATATGCCGCTCCTTGGGATTCTGGCGGGGTGTTCGGCCGCAGCCGCAGTACAATCGACTTGCTCAGTAGATGTTCTCCTAAAGTGGCCAAACGACATCATCGTGGGTGAGAAGAAGATTGGTGGGATTCTAAGCGAGTCAATAGTAGAGGGGGACAGAGTGGCTTCAGTAGTCCTTGGTATCGGCATAAATGTGAATCTCGAACTGAATGATTATCCAGAAGATCTGCAAAATACGATAACCACCATACTTCATGAAACAGGTCAAGAGACTTCAATTGAAGAGCTCGCCGCGTCACTACTTGGAGAAACCTATTCCAGAATATCGGAGGTGGAGGCGCGGCAGACCTTTCAGTCTGTGCTCTCCGAGTATAAGAGGGTCTGTAATACCCTCGGTCGGCGAATTATAGTGGAACAGACGGACGCTACTCTAGAAGGGACTGCGTTGGACATTGACGAATCAGGGGCTTTGGTCTTGGAAACAGATGAAGGTATAGAGATCGTTTCGGCTGGCGATGTTCAACATCTTCACCCCTAATGACTCGTTCACGATTCAGCACACCTCAACACATAAGATGGAACACGCTCTCAAACTCATCGGAGCCTAGCCTTGAGACCAACTGTAGTCAAGATTGAGCCAGACATCTTGCCTGAGATTCTAGACCGTCTACTAAAGAGCAAACACACGTCGGAGGTCCCGACAACCAACGAGTATGAGAGCTTCAGACTCAAGTGCAACGGAGGTACCATTGTAGGATATACGAGTGGAAAGATAGTAGCTACGGGTCAGTCATCTGAAGCTCTTCTCCAGGGCACGATTCGGGAAATGGACTTCGATGATGCCGCACATGGTCTTACAATCGGTTCAGATGAAGCAGGTAAAGGGGAGTGGCTAGGACCTCTTGCGGTTTCTGCGGTAGGACTAACGCCCAAGCAGGCTACAGAGTTGAGGGCGATTGGAGTCATGGATAGCAAAGATCTATCGTCTGACCGGATTGCAGAATTGGCCCGAGACATTCAGGACCATTGTGAGGCAATGTATACGGTCCTGATTTCGCCTTCGACGTTTAATGCCCGCTTCGAGGAGTTGCACAGAGAGGGAAAGAACCTGAATGACCTGCTGGCTTGGGCCCACGCAAAGGCTGTCTCTGAAGTCTATAGGCTTCTGAAGTCTAGTGAGGATAAAGAAACTAGAGTCGTAATTGATGAGTTCTCAAGGCTCAAGACTAAGATTCGGCTCAACCGTGTTCTAGATTTGGAGTCTATCGAACTTGTACAAAAGCCGCGGGCAGAGGACGTAATCTCGGTTGCAGCTGCAAGTATCATCGCTAAGGACGCACGCGAGAGCTGGATTGAGTCTGCAGCAAAGCGCCTTCGTGTTGACCTTAGATCGTTGAACCCTGACGAAGCTCTAAGACGACATGACTTGAACCAATTTGCCAAGACGAGTTATCTTCGAAAGCGTAACTGAGCAGTATTCCAAGTGGCAAATTCGAAACCTCTGGTCTTTCAGCGGTTACTTTAGCAGTTGGGTGAATCAGCATGAATATTAGGCACATGTGCGGTGCCACAAACGGTCACAAGAATGAGCGAACGTCCAGTTCGAGCGCTAGGCCTGCTTGACAAGCTTCTTCCACTTTGGATCATAATAGCGATGGCTTTCGGCCTATTGCTTGGATACTTCGTTCCAGACATAGCAGATGCCTTGGATTTCTGGAGGATTGACACGGTTTCGTTTCCAATAGCAATAGGACTTCTCTGGATGATGTATCCCGTTCTTGCCAAGGTGAAGTATGAGGAACTCGGGAAGCTGAAGAGCGAGAAGAAGCTGTTCGGGACCTCGCTCGCTTTGAACTGGCTCATCGGCCCGATGTTGATGTTCTCACTGGCGTGGTTGTTCCTGCCCGACCTCCCAGATTACAGGGTGGGTCTAATCCTTGTGGGGCTAGCAAGATGTATCGCGATGGTACTAATCTGGAACATGCTTGCCGGAGGTTGTGGAGAAACATGTGCAGTCTTGGTGGCCATCAATTCAATCATGCAAATTCTACTCTATAGTGTGGAGGCATGGTTCTATGTCCAGGTCCTCTCGGACTTCATAGTACCAGGTTCGGGCTCCGCCGTTCCAATCTCAATCATTGATATTGCGCGGAGCGTTCTAATCTTCCTAGGGATTCCACTTGTAGCTGGGATCATTACAAGAGTCACACTGGTGAAGAAACGAGGAAAGGAGTGGTACGATACCAAGTTTGCTCCAAGACTTGGGCCAACTGCACTCATCGGCCTTCTCTTCACTATTGTCGTAATGTTCTCCTACCAAGGCGAGAAGATATTGTCACTCCCCCTTGATGTACTCAGGATATCCATTCCGTTGCTAGTGTATTTTCTGCTTATGTTCTTCGTTTCTTTCGCCATTTCATTTGGCCTCAGATTCAACTATGACAAGAATGTGACAATCTCGTTTACTGCCGCCAGCAACAACTTCGAACTAGCTATCGCTGTGGCAATTGGCGTCTTCGGCATTAATTCCGGACAGGCATTGGCAGCCGTGGTTGGACCGCTGATAGAGGTCCCGGTCTTGATTGGCTTAGTCTATGTTGCAATATGGCTGGGCAAGAAGTTGTACGGAAAGTCCGTTGACGAGCTCGTTGCGAAGGCCGCATGACTGCTAAGGCGAGGGTCTGGGGAACCACAGATTGAATCTTGCTCCTTTCTCTGGCTCATCCTTTACCCTGTCAGAAACCTCCATGGTGCCACCATATTTGGCGAGGATTCTTCTTGCTTGGTGAAGGCCCAATCCTCCATAGCGCCGATCCTGATCAAACAGGGACGCCTTTGTTGCATCATCAATACCTTTGCCGTCATCTGCAATCGACACCTCGTAGCCTCCCTTCCCTTCCTTCAGAGTCACCCAGACACGCTTTGTGTCTGCAGGATTGTGAAGGATTGCATTTTCAAGCACGTTTGTAAGAAGATGTCCTACATACTCGTCTGCTTTCACATTAGCTTCATCCACATGATACGCCACTTCGGCGACCACATTATCATGCCTAAATCTGAGAGCTCCAATGGATGCCACCAGCGCGTCCTTCAATGAGGTTATCTCCAAGGGTGCGCTGAGAAGACCTCTTGTCGCATGAGCTTTGTCAATCAGAGCCTCCGCGGTTTCGACGAGGTCCATAATCCTCTCTATCGCTCCAAAGGCATCAGGTCGAGTTTCATCAAACTGCAAGAGCTCAATCGCCATTTGGATTCCCTGAAGCTTGTTGCGCATGTCATGACCCAAGAGATCCAAGTATAGCATTGAAGTTTCTGCGGCAGTCTTGAGTTCGATCTCTGCTCTATCCCGTTCTCTCTCAGCCGTCAAACGTTCTGTAATGTCGACAATAGTGGCCTGGAGGGCAACGCTGTCCTCGTACTCAATTCTATGCCCCATGGCTTCTACCCAGACCATCCTGCCGTCACTTCGAATCACTCTCAATACTATTGGATGATCGAGTGGCGGCTCACCGTCAAGAACGCGACTGAAGAGGTCGATTATGGATTCGTAATCGTCTGGATGAATCAAGCCCTCGATATCCTCGGCGGACATAGACAGCAGCTTAGCGAGTGGGTGACCCGAAATCCGGATCATAGCGTTGTTTGCAAAGACTATCTCTATTGGAAGACCACGGACTATGATGATGCCAAGAGGCGATTGTTCTACCAGCTGCCTGTACTTAGCTTCGGACTCTCTGAGAGCACGCTCAGACCTCATGCGCTCAGTTACATCTATGTCCATGACCTGCATGGCTGGTCTACCCTGGTGCATTATCTGTTGCACGAATGACTCCACATATCTTACTGAACCGTCCTCTCCCAAGTATCGAAACTTATGACGAGGCGTTACAAAAATGCCAGCCGCTATAGCTTCGTTTCTTCTTTCAAGCTCTTCACGATCCTCAGGATGTATGAGATTCCATACATCATCTGCTGAGAATTGCAGTAGTTCTTCAACCGAGTAACCTAGTGTTTCAGCAAAGGCGGGATTCACATACATGTATCTCCCATCTTGGATTACAGCCAGACCTTGAAGCGACTCCTCTACAAGTTTACGATATCTTTCCTCTGACTGACGAAGATCTTGTTCAGCCTTGATCCTGTCAGTCACATCCTCAATAGCCATCTGTATCGCATGGCTGCCCTGATACTCGACTCGCCGACCTAGAACCGCGACAGCGCGCACTTCACCACATGGGCGGACTACTCTGAATTCACGTGGCACGTCGCCTGGTGGACTCCCACTCATGAGATCCACGAATCGTGTCAGCAACTCTTCGAAGTCTTCTGGATGAATCACTCCCCGAACTTGTTCTGGTGTCATTCGTTCTACGTCCTCAGGGTCCATCTCCAATATGGCACCAAGAGCACGATTCGCAAAGGGAATTCTCAGGGGTGGTCCTTCGACAATTGCGATGCCTTGAGTGTATTGTTCCACAAGCTGCTTGTATTTCATCTCCGAGTTCTTGAGCGCCATTTCGGCTAAACGGGCCTCACTTACGTCGCGGATGATGGTAAGGATCTGTTCTACTTGGCCCTCTTGAAGTATGGGTACTTTCGTTACTTCAGTGAATATCTCCCTTCCTCCCAAGAGAGTTCTCTCCTCCGAAACAAGTGTTTCTCCACTTTGAAAGACTGTTTCGTATTCATCAAAGACATTCTCAGGAAGGAATGAGAATATATCATCCAGCCTGCGCCCCACTACTTGTACATCTAGGTCCAACTCCTCCAGCCAGCTCTCGAGGACTGGATTGCATAGTACAATCCTGAGGTCACGGTCGACGACATGAATTGGGTTTCCGATGGCCAGAAGTGTGGTCCTGTACTGTTCTTCTGATTCTCTCAAGGCGCTCTCAGCACGGTCTATGTCAGTGACGTCAAACGCAACTCCCCCGAGTAGCGTAGGCTTTCCTTCCCTTCTAATTGGGAACTTCGACGTTCGGTAGGAGTTCAGATTCCCGTTCTTGTCGGGGACTCTCTGGAGAATCTGCACAGGGCCTTCGAGCAACGCTTTGGCGTCATCAGCAAGCATTCTCTCAGCGTGCTCCTTCGGGAACAATTCGAGGGTGTTCTTACCTGCCCAGTCATCTCTCCCAAACCTTTCTCTCATGAAGCTGTTTGCATACAGCATGTTTGAATGCTCATCCTTTATGAAGACAGGTCCAGGTATGTTCTCAGCGAACAGTGCGAATCTTTCCTCACTTTCTCTCAGGTCACTAACAGCTTCCACACGGTCAGTGACGTCTCTGAGGAGTGACTGAAAGCCTCTGAACTCGCCATCCTTCAATAAGACTGAGTTTGTAATGTGGAAGTGAATGATAGAGCCATCTTTCCGGACCCCTCTTGCCTCAATACCACCGGGAAGTGTTTCAAGGCGGTCGCGACTCTCGCCAAAAGCATGGACTATTGCAGGCAAGTCATCTGGGTGGAGTAACACACCGAAGTTTCTCCCCTCGAGCTCTGATACTGTGTATCCAAAAATCTCGGCTCCCTTTGCAGTAGACATCGTAATGATTCCGTCTTCATCTGTCTGAAATACGCCGTCTGCGAGATTTTCATACACTAACCTATAACGCGCCTCGTCCTCCGTTAGGTGTTGGTCGACTGGAGATTGGGACTTCACAACAATGAACCCCCATCTCGTATTGTTTCTTGAATCAGCGACTGATCCAACGTGTGCAATAGTTGGAACCAAGTCCCCCTTACTCGACAGCCAACCTATGTCCAGCGACGACACATACTCGTCTGAGGACTCCCTTATCGCCGCTTCAAGAAAATCTCTCGAACCCTCATCGACAAAATCAGCCAAGGGCTGGTCTAGAATGTCAGTCTTCGAATATCCTGTCATTTCACCGAATACGGAATTGACGTGATATACCGCAAGACGCTCATCTAGCACTATAAATCCATCACTGATGAGGTCTGAGAGGAATCTACATGAGAGCATCTCGGACCGAGGCTCATTCTGCATTTTGCACACCCCGTCCCGAAGAGCAACCTGACAAGGCGTCTTCGGCAACATTTGTCCCAGAACCTGACTCACGATGATCTGCTCATCGCTCATCGATAGTCCCGG
>CAYFTD010000402.1:0-10015 GCA_964345915.1 uncultured archaeon | reverse complement strand
TAGATTTCTGGCATTTCTTTTTCGAGTGTAGGCAAATGCTTGTTCTGTTCGTTCTTGCTCTCCTCGTTCATGGGATTCGGTGTCCGAATTCCTGCAACAACATCCTCTCCCTGAGCGTTGAACAGACACTCACCATAGTACTTGTTTTCACCAGTCGCCGGATCTCTTGTGAAGGCCACGCCAGTAGCTGAGGTTTCGCCGAGATTTCCAAATACCATCGACTGTACGGTGCAGGCTGTACCCCATTCATCTGGGATATTCTCTATTCGTCGGTATGCAACTGCGCGCCTGCCCCACCAGCTCTTGAAGACCCCACCAATGGCTCCCCAGAGCTGCTCATAGGGGTCGTCCGGAAACTCTCTTCCCAACGTCTGCTTGACTCTATCTTTAAACTCAT
This sequence comes from uncultured archaeon, assembly GCA_964345915.1. GTDB lineage: Archaea > Asgardarchaeota > Thorarchaeia > Thorarchaeales > Thorarchaeaceae > SMTZ1-83. The sequence goes on along the minus strand of CAYFTD010000402.1, from coordinate 9,618 downwards.
TGCATAACTCCTTCAGGTCTTCCACTGTAAGATCAGTATCGGTGAGTCGCCCTGTTTCCCTCTTTCTCTTGGCAAGAATCCATTCCAGCTGTTGTCGAACTCCCTGACCTTCTTCAGGTTCGATTCCCTCAGCCTTTTCCATCACAACGTCTGAGTACATCATTATCAGTCGTCGATAGGAGTCATATGCAAATCTCTCATCTCCCGAGGCCTCGATCAACCCTGGCAAAGTCTTGGTTGTCAGTCCGACATTCAGAACCGTTTCCATCATTCCAGGCATGCTCTGCCTTGCTCCGGAGCGACATGATACTAGTAATGGGTTCTTCGGGTCGCCAAACTTCTTCCCAAGGATCTTCTGTACCCAGGAGAGAGCCCTTTTGGCTTCAGACTTTGCTTCATCGGACAGTCCTCCGGTAGCGAGATACTCATTGCAAACATCAGTGGCAATGGTGAATCCCGGAGGTACTGGCAATCCCAGAAGAGTTGCCCCTGCAAGTGATGCTCCCTTCCCGCCTAGAGTGTTCTTCATGTCGGCTTTTCCTTCAGCCTTTCCTGCACCAAACTTGAATACGCGTTTTCCCAACGTATCTACCTTCTCTCTATTCTTGGAACAATTTGCATCAAAGATGCTGTGCCCCAGCACTGTCGGATTCTGCATGAGGCGGATCGCTCGAGATTTGGATGCTAGTTCATTTGAGCATGAGTTATCGATTGTTCCTTGCCCGTCCGTTTTTAATGTGTCCCTCTGGCAAGAACGGTACAACTCAAATTAGTGCTTCCTTGTATTTGGCTGCGTAGCCAGAGGAATTGAAAGCCCCACTGTTCCCTAGAGTTAAAAGGAACCATCATCCCAAGTGGAGCTGTCAGGTCAGTGTGTAGTCACTGGGCGACTGGACATGAGGTGTTTCTCGTGATAGATCTGCAGATGAACGAAGACCAGTTGAAACGCACTGTAGAAAGATGCAAAGAAAGGAACATCGTTATCCCGACGTTTGAACAGCTGAAGGACCCAGGCAAGACTCCTAAAAGCATCAAAGAGCAGCTCCGCAAAACAGACCTTTGGGACGTCGTTCCACAGAACCTTTTCAGAATCACTTGGAAGAACGAACCTTTGGAGAAGGGCGGTCTCTTCCAACCACTAGCGAATTACATGGAGATTCCCCACGAGCTCTCCGGCGTTGAAGCTCGAATCCTCGCACTGGTCGGCAAGTGGTTCCCCACGGGAGCCCATAAGGTGGGTGCGGCTTTTGGTTGTCTTGTACCTCCCCTCGTAACCGGTCAATTTGATCCCACGACGCACAAGGCTGTGTGGCCATCGACCGGCAACTACTGCCGAGGCGGAGCGTACGATTCTTCTTTGCTCGCATGTGACAGTATAGCCATTCTTCCGGAAGAGATGTCCCAGGAACGCTTCGACTGGTTGGCCAGTGTTGCGGGGGAGGTCATAAAGACCCCAGGATCCGAGAGCAACGTCAAGGAGATCTATGACAAGGTTTGGGAATTGAGACGCACTCGGGACGATGTGTTTGTCTTCAACCAGTTCAGCGAATTCGGAAACTACCTCTGGCACTATGAGGTCACTGGTAATGCGTTCGCAGAAGTCTTGGAGAAGGAACTTGGCAATGACAAGTATAGCGGTCTATGCCTGACCACTGGCTCTGCAGGCACGATTGCCAGCGGCGATTTCATGAAACAGCGGTTCCCAACGTCAAGAGTATCTGCAGGCGAGGCCGTTCAATGCCCGACTCTTTGGATCAATGGATACGGTGCTCACAGGATTGAGGGGATTGGAGACAAACATGTCCCGTGGATTCATAACGTCCGCAATACAGACGCAATCATCGCCATAGATGACAATGACCCGATGAACCTGATTCGCCTGTTCAACGAACCAGCAGGTCGCAAATACTTGGTCAACAATATAGGGGCCTCAGAAGAGCTTGTGAGCAGGCTAGACCTATTGGGTATCTCAAGCGTTGCGAACATGTTGATGGCCATCAAGTATGCGAAGTACTATGAGCTGACTCGGAGGGACGTCGTACTCACGGTCTTCACGGATTCGATGGACATGTACCAATCGAGGCTGAAAGAGGCTCGGGCGGCGCATGGTAGCTATAAGCGTGATGACAGCATAAAGGACTACTATCGTCATCTGATGGCACAGAAGACTGACGCCATGATTGAGTTGGACCATTACGATCGAAAGCGAGTTCACCATCTGAAGTACTTCACTTGGATTGAGCAGCAGATGTTCGATTTGGAAGAGTTGAATGCCCAGTGGTACGAATATCCTGAGTACTGGGAACAGGTGCAACAGCTCACACCAAGGATTGACAGTCTGATTGGTGATTTCAATGAGAAAGTTGGTCTAATCTGAGGACGGCATCTGGTAAAACTCTCCACCTGTCGCTTGCCAGTTCAGACTACAATTGCTGAAATATCGATGAGACAATCTACTCTTTGTCATAAGTCGCGCCGTTGCTGCTTTGGTGTAGCTCGTTGGGGAGCCAATGACTTAACCTAGAGAGCTAACGGCTTCATCCATTCATTCCGGAGGCGAAAGAGTGCCTCGAAACCGAGCAGTCGTGATACTATTAATGGCATTGGTACTACTCTGGATGCCATTCGGAGCTCGTATTGTGGAAAGTTCTTCTTTTGCAGAATCTCACCTGGAAGGACCGGATACGACTGCACCATTTCGCGATTACTCGGATGCCGACACTGAAACTGGAAATCTGAATCCTGTGCTCATAGAACATATCGGTGAAGCATCTGCACCTGTACAGTACTCGAGCGGTAGAACGGACGTAGTGTCATCACCAGGTTCTGAAGTGTGGCTGCCGGCAGGAAGTCCGGCCAACACAAGGTCGGCAGACTGCACTGGCGGCTACTTTCTGGTGGGAACGGGCGGTACCGCAGACTTTGGTTCTCGTGAAGGCACAATCTCGATGTGGATAAAATGGGATGTGACTGCGCCTCACGGTCGGTTCTGGGGTCAAGACTATAACTTTGAAACTCGGTGGTCCGGCGGCAGAATTGTACTAGATTGGGGTAGCGACACGACAATACAGGGTACGAAGAACGACTGGGAGCCAGACCACTGGTACTTCATAGCAATCACTTGGTCTGAGAACGCAAACACTATCGAGATCTTTTGGGGAGACGAGCACACAGCACCAGTTGAAGATTTCTCAACCACTTCTTGGACTGACTCTCTTGTAGGTCTGCATGCAGAGAACAACATAATGAACTCAGCGGCCAGGGCGACTCAGGTTGATGGACATGTGGATGAATTCCGATATTTCAATGAACAAAGAGGTCGGAATGAGCTTACGGAAGACTACAGAACACCGCTGACTGGTACAGAGCCCGGCCTTGTCCACTACTATGAGTTCGAAAATGACCTTTCGGACTCTGCAGGTACGACCCATTTGGTTGCTTCTGGGAGCCACTCATTCAGTCGAGATGTGCCATCTGCTGAGAATGGGTGGCGCGCAGAACAGATTCAAGTCAGTATAACGGATCTAAAGCGTCTAGTTGTGTTGAATGGCACATTCGAGAGCGGATATCCAGGTGTGAATGTGGATTGGTTTGGTGATGGCATATACAATGCATCGGGTTGGGGCGCAAGACGTGAGATTCTGTCATTCTTTGGAAGACAGCGCGCCGCATTTGTCGATACTGATCCCTATTATGTAGTGCTAGAGAATGAAGGATATGCTGTAACCAGTCCCAACGGATACCGTCACTATAATGGTACAAAGATCTACTGGTATCAGAACGTCACCAACAGTCAATTGACAGACGAGTTTCTATTCAGTATGAACTATTACTACCTGAGGGGGCCCATTGGAGCCAATTTCAACGGAGTCTTCGATTTCAAGTTTGAGATACTCGACGGCTCTTCAGTGCTTTGGAACTGGTCCATAGACGCAGTTGACATCACACAAAGAGGTGTTTGGAACAGCATAGGTCCATTATCCGTCAGCCTTCCAGAGAATCCAGCGACGTTCGAAGCCCGAGTGAGCCTGAATGTTCGTGCGAACTCAAGCTATGTTGAAATACCTGAAACAGATTCTGATCTGGATGGCGACAGCGCAAACGGGCAGTTTGTGACATTCCTGGTGGATGATATTTCTCTCACATCGGTCGAGGCTCCAAGCTTTGAAAGTGTTGACCTGAGAATCACTTCAACTGAAACAGGACCTGTAGAGGTAATCGAGGATACAGGGACTGGTTACGCTCTTCTCAACTACTCATTTTGGGATCGCGCTTCAATCCCCGTTTTCTTTACAGCCAACACCTCGATTTCATTTGTGTACTCCACTAAGGTCAGCAGGATGTCCAGACTCTACAATTCGTCATATACGATGAGCCTCGCTGATTTGGGTGTTGGATATGAAGTAGGATTTGACATGAGTTCAAACCTCTCTTTGTTCACCTTCATTCAATCCTATCCAGAGGCCGAGAGCATTGGTTTTGTCGTGCACCATCCCAACGACTGGGAGAATGCATCGGTCGAGAACTCGTTTGGCATTGATGTGACCATTCAGGCTAAAGTCGGTTCAGGTACTTTGGAGATGCCTATGGGTACCGTTGATTCAGTAGGGTGGTGGTCCGTGAAGCTTAATGGTCCCAACTATGTGAGGGATTTGTCAACACAAGTCTACGACGACATAGCTCTCTCTTGGGAGAATGAATTCGTCTTCGGAAGTGGCAGTAGAATTCGGTGTCAGGTAGACATTGGGACTTCATCTGAATCACCCTTGTATGTGCAGAACTTGGAGGTGACTTGGTATCGTCCTATAGACACCATGTGGTCGAGCGATTTGGTTAGCAACATGACTGGTTCACTAGTTGCTAGCACAGGGCGGACTCTGGGTCCCTTTAATGCAACGCCAGGTGCTTGGATGGTTGACGTCTTCTGGACGAATGGAACCGAAGTAGCGCATGGATATCAGCTCTTTGAGGTGCGTCACCAGCTTACTGTATTTCCATATACTCCACACATAGAGGCCGAGCTTGATGAGAACTTCACTGCAGCAGTGTACCTCCATGATCAGGACAATGGCGACCCAATTCTCGGTGGGGCCTCTGTAGTTGGCAACTGGTCGGGCACTGAGATTCAATTCAGCCCAAATCTCGCAAAGGGGTGGTGGGAGGCAGACTTCAACACATCAATCACTGGAGCCGGAAGCTTTGTCATTGTTGTCAATACCACAATGCAGTACCATTACGAATCCAACTGTACCATCACCGTTGATGTAGTGACTTTTACTGTTATGACAGTGCTTGAAAACCAATTTGTGGAGATTAGCCCTGGAGGAACACACGAAGCCAAGTTTAGGTACATGTTTCTAGATGGAACAGGAATAGATGATGCAAACGTTTCTGTGTTTACTTGGACGGGCCCGCCTGGTGGCCTTCAGTATAATGATACTGAGCCGGTTCCCGCGGAGCAAGGTAATTACACCATAGGATTCACTGGCGACTTCGGAGGAGTCTATGTCATAACAGTGACAGGTGCAAAGCAGGACCTCGCCGCCTCGGCAACAACTCTCTATCTTATCGTCGGCCCTGTATCGACAAATCTTGGTGTTTTCGGAGCAGGACTTCCAGACCCCTTGTACTATAATCAGACGTACACCTTCACGCTTTTCTACTGTACCTCCGAGTCCATAGGTATCGAAGGGGCCACAGTGAATGTGACATACAATCCCGTGTCTGTTGTCGAATGGATCGACTCTGGGGCCGGTTACTACAACGTTTCTGTTAGGGTTCCTACTGTTGGTACATATTCAGTGTTCTTGAGATTCCACAAACAGGGCTTCACCTTTGCTGACATCGCAGTTGTGTTTGATGTGATCGAGATTCCAACAGCAGCCACAGGACTCGGATTTGGGGGCCCATACTATGAGAGTAGAACCTATGAGTTCGCGTTCTTCTATAATTCGACTCTAGAGAATGCTATTCTTGGTGCAGATCTTACTCCCTCCACGGTAATACGTGATTTCTTCAGATATGCAGGTTCAGAAAATGGATGGTACAACTTCACGCTTACTCCAAACGCAGGTGACTGGAACGCCACGTTTTGGCTGGCCAAGGAGGGCTATCAGGAATGCGCATTCAGCTTCGAATTTGATGTCCAAAAGATACCCATCATCCTGTCTCCTGAACACCCTCTCAATCAAACCTACACCAGATTCGAGGAATCAGTTCTTGGCCTCCATCTGATGCCAATCGCAGCAGATACGGAGACTGTCATAACCGGTTCAGTTGTGGAATACTTCCTGATTGATACCAACGGAAACGAAAACAACATACTCGCACAGGGAATGTTTGTCGAAGAATCAGGTGTCTATTATGCCAACATAACCGTCCCTGCTCCAGGACTCTACTTGCTTAGGATAGAGGTCACAAAGAATCACCACGAGGTCATGATTCGAGAGGTATTCCTAAGTTCAGAACCTGATCCGGAAGCAATCCTGGCCCGAACATTCAATGCGGGAATCCTTGGCGCCCTGGCAATACTCTCTGTTTCAGTTGCCTTGTTGGTGAGCCGACGTTTCTATGCAGCCACAACTACTCGAAGGAGCTTGGAACTCCTGGAACTGGAAGGTCGGCTCAACGATGCCAAGAACCTGATTGGTCTTCTGGTAATCCATCGAGCCATAGGGCTCCCAGTATACTCCAGGATCATCAAAGGTGGTTTTGAGGAGTCAATGATTAGCTCCTTCATCGCAGCCATTTCTCAGTTCAGGGCTGAGTTCTCTTGGGATGAACCGATCTGGGCTGCGATTCCCATTACTGAGGTCATCACGGCTGTACAGACTGAGGTTCTCATATGTGCTGTAATAACTGTTGAATCATCATCTGTGCGGCAGAAGGGTCAACTAGAGGCCTTTGGAAGGGACGTTGGCGGACTGTATGATCATGAGGATCACACATTGAGACAGATGTTCCACACACCTGAGCTTTCTGAGGCATTCTCTCGAAGCTTTGATCCGATCTTCGATAGTTACTTCGATGGAGCCCTAATGATGAGGTACGTGGGTGTAAAGAAGGACATTCCAAGCCACCTTTCTCCCGTATCAGAGGCCATGAATGCCCTGAAGATCGACTATGGCGTGACACCAGAAGCGATAATCAGAGCGGCGATTCTTCTCGGTCATAGTGAAAGGAAGGCCTACAAGATGGTATTCGAAGCCATAGACAACGGCCACCTGATAGCTGGTGAGCGGAGGCTTCCTCCTCCCATTTCTGCCCCAGAGTGAGATTCTAGGGATTCACGCCAGAACACCAATTGCTGCCCTTTGAGGAATCGACTGTCCGACAGGTCGTGGTTGCTCAATCCAGTAGAATTCTGGGTCTTCACCAACTGAGCAATACTCTTTTGAAATCGTATAGGTGAGGAGAACGAGTCTATGAAAGAGGTCGCGATCAGATACACTAGCCCACATGGTCGACAAGAGGAGCGGCCCTTTGAAGTCACAACAACAAGGATTGAGCTTCGAATGCGCGCTGCTCTATCTATTGATATCTCCTCACTAGACCAATGCCAAGATCTTGAAACACTCGATCTTTCGAACAATCTCATAGATTCAATCGACCTAGCACCGCTGAGCAATCATCCAAAGTTGAGATTGCTCTCACTGCAGGACAATCGCCTCAGTGAACTGAATCTATGGCCGCTTGTGAAATGCTGCAGTCTTGACGAGATTGACCTCATCAATAACCGACTCAGAACGCTTGACATCACGCCAATCTTCGATCTCAAACAACTACGGATTGACTCTTCTGTAGTGCTGGCCGCAGACTACCTGTTAAGACACATCTTGGCACCACGAGTTATTGAGAATCGATTCCGTTCGGTAAAGTCCGAGAATCCGTTTCGAACGGCTACGCCTGTCGTCATCTGGAAGAGTTACTCTGACCTATTGAGGAGACTTGGTTGGAAATCTGTATACGACCGCCTACGAAAGACCCTGGATCGAGTCCCTACTGAATATTGGTTTCACGCCCAGAAGGGCATGCTAGAAGGCCTTGGCATGAGCGAAATCGCTGGATATGATGGCGACCCGAAGCGGTTGATGGAAGGCGTGGATGAACTTCTGGATGGGGAGGTGGCTTTGGACTCCATATATGACAGAGCGGTAGAACTCCTAGCTGAGCAACTTGACCAAGGTGGGCCAACTCTATTTCTGGACATTGGAGCCATGAGGAACACAAGGGCTTCTAAGTTGATTCCCACCATCCTTGAAAGAAGGAAGAGCGAGATGGAAGGCATCAAAGTCCCAATAGTGAAGGGACGCGCTCACTTACAGTCTCTTTGGCTTTCATCCTATGGATTTGAGTTGTTGACGGCCCTTAAGACGGGTCTTACAATAGACATGCAGGAGCTCGATAGAGTCAAGGCTGCAATGGAGGAAATGGGATGCAATCTTCAGTTTGAACGTGTCGAGTCCGTCGACATTGGAAACTGGAGGAATGTATCTGAGAGCTGCAGCAGATTCGTATTCAGTTGTGCCGAGGAATAGTCCACTAGTTGCGAAGCTCCAAACCGAGTGCGCTACATCTCTGTTCTTCTTTTCAGCGTTTCATGGTAGTCACAGACTCTTGTGAGTGCGCCAACGGCCTCGTGGATGTTTCTGAATACGGGAAGCCTCGCCTTGACGAATACATCTCTCGCCTCGGCAGTGGCCTCTGGATACGCGACTTCAGGCACCACTACCAAGACAGGCTTGCCTAGATTATCAACAATGATCCTGCAAGCTTCCGACATTGCCATCCAGAACTGTCCTACCATGTCTGTTAGCCCCATGACAGTGCCTACTTGGTGGAGATGGTGAGCATCAGCCTCCAAGATTATTGAGTCGAAATTGCCATCCTCTCCAACTGTTTGAATCACTTGTCCAATTTCTTCAAAGTCATAGTAGTTCGCTGCCAGATCGATCGGATTGCCAAGTGAGGTTCCAACGTCGTTGATCACAGGATCAAGCTTCTCTATAGTCTGACTTGATGTTCCGGGTATTTGCAGCCCGTTCTCTATGCATAGATCGGTGTATACCACGCTTGCGCCGCCACTTATCGCAATGATTCCCACGTTGCGCGATCTAGGCGTTGGGCTCAGCGAGAACAAACTCAACGTGGAGATTAGGTCTTCAAGTGTCTTTGTTGTGGTAACATTCGCCTGACGGAAAGCCGCTTCCCAGATTTCCCTGCTTCCAGCCAGAGCTCCAGTGTGTGATGACACAACCCTAGAACCTTCTTCTGACCTGCCTCCCTTCAGGACAACAACTGGCTTCTTCTCTGCAACTCTCCTCAGTGACTTCAGGAGTTCATTGCCTTCTTTCGTCCCCTCTATGTACGCACCGACCACCAAGGTTTCATCATCATTCTCGAAGTACTGGAGTATCTCTGTAGGAGTCACATCGGCTGCGTTGCCAAAGCTGAAGACTTTACTGAATCCTACGCCACAGTCGGTCCCCGCTGTGTAAGTACTGATTGCAACTCCACCTGATTGTGAGAGAAAACCGACATTTCCGGTCCGCTGCGCGACGCTCGGCATAAAGGCGAACCCAATCTTTGGATATGTGAGACCCATGCAGTTTGGTCCAA
>CAYFTD010000401.1:0-4873 GCA_964345915.1 uncultured archaeon | reverse complement strand
AGAGGAGTATAGACGTGAGAGAACCGAGATACGAGCTTCTCGGTTGGAGACCTCTTCAGACTCGCTTCGTCTACCAACTTCACAATCCTGGACAGAACGGTTTCCTGACATTCACGAGTGATTTCTACTTCAAGGTATCCGTCCAGATTGATCGTGCCTGCAAAGACTTCATCGCCTACGTCCTTTGAGGCCGGAACTGACTCGCCTGTGATGGGGCTCTGGTTAACGGAACTTGCTCCAGAGAGGACTATCCCGTCGAGGCCGATTCTCTCTCCTGGCTTCACGACCATAGTTTCTCCTATCTGACCAGACTCAACAGGGACTGACACCACTTCTGACAATGTCTTTATTGAAATCTGATTAGGAGCCAAGTCAAGTAGACTGCCTATGTCCTCCCGTACTTGTGCTCCTGCCTTGTCCTCTAGCAAGTTGGCAATGAAGAAGAGGTACAACGCTGAGGCCCCCTCAAGAGGCGCTCCAATGATCAACGCAGCAAAAGCGGCAAATGTCATGAGGAAATTGATGTCCAAGTGAATCTGTGCTGCTCCCCGAAGTCCCCGAGGTATGATCCACCTGCCTGCCAGAATCATTGTCATCAGTGAAAGGACATAGACTGCAAATGTGTTAGGGAATAGAAACTCAAACACCAACCCAAGTGACCAGGCAACCGTTGATACTGTGCCAATGACATACTTTTCAGTCATGTTTGAGTTGTTGTCTTCCTCCTCGTTCTTTGCGCAGTGACTACAGACCTGGTCACTTTCCACGGACATGTTCTATTGCTCTCCTCATGATGTCATCAATGCACTCATCATCCAAGGAATGAAAGATGCGTTTTCCCTCTCTTTCACGTTTGATGAAGCCAAGGTCTCTTAGTTTTCTCAAATGGTGACTAACACTGCTGATACTCTGTCCAAGCATCTCCGCAATGTCGGTGACACAGATCCGTTTCTCAGTCATCAGAAGATGAACGATTCTCAGTCTTGACTCATCGGTCAAGGCTCTGAAGATCCGTGCCGTCTTCTCTGCGTCTGAGGAGCTTAGCATTCCACGCTTCTGTGTTTGCACCCTTTCTCACAACAATTCAACACTTGAACAAGTATTAAAATGTTTGGAACTGGACAAAGTCCATAGTGAAGATGGAAGACCGCTCTAACACCAACAAAGATTATGTGCAGCTAGAAAGACCATTATCTGTTAGAGGAAGTCCACAACTCAATTGCACCAACAGAATACATGGATGCGAGCGCCATTTCGGATGTGCTGTAGTTTGCGCGAGGAGAAGTCCACAAATGGTCTTGACTCTGAAGACAGGTACAAGGGTATTATCCGAATGGCGAACGACGGGATAGTCGTGATTCAGGACAACAAGATAGCCATGGTCAATCCTGCCTTTGCCCGGATTCTTGGTTACCAGCAAGGTGAACTCATCGGGAAGGATTTCGAAACTCTCCTGGATCCTGTTACGGCCCACGTATACAAAGAGGAGTATGAGAAGTTTGACCTAGACGTGACACAGAAACAGGCCTTCAGACTTCGAATGCTGACCAAGACTGGCAAGACACTCATAATGGAGATGAGCACCGCCGACTTTGCCTATGAAGGCTGTCCAGCGGTTGTAGGTATCGTAAGAGACATGACTGAGCATCTGAAGCTTGAAGCGGCAATCGAACAGTCAGAAACGAAATACCGGCAGCTCTACCAGTCTTCTCCCATTGCCTATTTCACACTAAGTCCGCGCGGCATTGTGCTGCAGGTGAACAGTGCCGCAATGGAACTGCTTGGATATACCGAGGAAGCGATGATCAGGCGAAGTATCGATTCATTCCTGCCTACAGATCCTGATGCATTCAAGGCCGGAAGGGTGGTCATCTCAGGTATTCTTGATGGCGGGTCTGTGACAGGTATCGAGATGTTGATGAGAAAGTCTGATGGAAAGCCCATCTGGACACGAGTGACAGCCGGCCCGCTGGAGAGTGGTGATGGAGCCAAAGGAATTGGCTTCATGGCCCAAGATGTCGATAGGGCAAAGCTGGCTGAGCAAAGAGAGCGACTAGAGGCAGAAAGAGCGAACCTGCTGCTAGAGGTTGCTACTCATGACCTCAACAGTATCAACCAAGCGATTCTTTTCGCAATGGGTCTGATGGAGTCACAATTGGATATTCCAGAGAACCTTGTTTCGATCATCCGAGAAGGAACTTGGAACATCAGAAGGTCTGCCCGGATGATAGCCAACATGAGGGCGATAATCAACCTCAGAGACAGTCCACCTCCGAAGGATAAGACAGACTTGTACAAGTATCTCAAAGCGGCCATGGAATCAGTACAGGACGATTTTGCGTGGAAGAACATTACCTTGAATTCCAATATTGGTGAGGGAGAATTTCTGGTTCAAGGGCACGATTACTTGGAACAAGTTCTCTTTAATATCATTCACAACTCAGTCATGTATTGGGATGGCGAGAATGTTGAAGTCGATGTCATGGCTCAGTCAATTGATGCAAACAGGCTGGTTCGAATAGAGTTCTCCGACAAAGGACCAGGAATACCTGACCAGTTGAAGGAGTTCATTTTCAAGAGGACTGGCAGTCCCGATGCTCAAGTTGTGGGAAGAGGTCTGGGTCTAACACTCGTAGATAACATTGTGCGGAATCTTGGCGGGGAGATATGGGTTGAGGATAGAATAGAGGGAGATTCCACTCAGGGAACCAAGTTCGTCTGTCTTTTGCCGGCCTGGCGTGACTTGTCAGAGCTACCGTGCGGAGGGGAGGCATGCATCAAGTTCTATAGATCTCACCACTGCTTTTGGTGCGACCCTGTATATGACCTGCTTATACGGATGATGGAAGAGATGAGCATTGCTGAGTCCGTCCTTGAATCAATCAATGTGGATGACCCGGGTGTGGAGATTCAAGAACAAGACCTTCCTGAGCTTCCATATATCAAGCTCTGCGACGTAGAACTCAGCGGCTATGTACAGGAGCATAGATTGAGAAAAGAACTAGTGAGCATGCTCGCAAAGCCCTGCTACAAGGAACTCTAGAGTCACGAGAGTTCTCTGCATATAGCCCAACATCCGATGCATTGTGCCAAAGGATGGTGAAGTGATATCTCTCGAATGGCGCGCGACAACTTGATAAGATAGACATGGCGTGCATCCCTGTGGCCCCAATGAATGAACCTCATCAGCTCGCAGCAGAAGACCGTGAGAAGCTATTGGCAATTCGTCATCCTGCTCGTGTGAGATACCTTCACTATTACATAGTTGGACTGGTGTTCTTCGTCTTTGGCTGGTTGTTCAATGTGACGGTTTCAGCCGGACTCGTGCCCTATGATGAGTTCTCTTGGTGGCTTGGCATGTCCTCGATGTCCTTGGGCCTGATGTTGGCCATTATTGGCGAGTCGAGACGCCATTATACACTGTACATAGTAACGACGTGGAATCTCCGAGTGAGAAAAGGGTTCTATAACAGAGTGACCACTCGCGTCTTCTATGATGAAATTGAATCGGTGGAGATGTCCACACCTCCAGAGAAGAGAGTCATTAACCTAGGATACGTGAAGATCTACACTGCTCAGAACACGGACAAGCCAGCATTAGTGTTCTCAGACATTCACAATCCCGAGGGCACTCTGGAACTCATCAATAGAGTTCGAGCTACTACTCAGGTTCCCACCCCATGGTCACACATAGAGAAGACTCGAGTTGTGCGTTACTAAGATTGAAAAGAAAGAGGAAGAAGACCGGCTACCCCTTGGGCCGCCAGTCTCCTATTCTTGAGAGTTACTCGCCACCGCCGGCTCGTCTTCTAGAAACGACGATCACCACAACAACGATGACAGCTGCGCCCCCAGCGGCAATCAACAGAAGTGTGGGATCTATCCCTGCAGGGACTACCTCAACCTCGCCAAAAACTACACTCCAGGTGCCAATTGCACTCTCCATGTATATAGCGAACTCATAAGTGCCAGTGGCACTTGGAGCCCAGCTGTGAGAGTATGTATCACCGGCTGCCGTCATACTGTAGTTAGCACCATCATACTCAATCCAGACACCACTGATGCCCAAGAAGTAAGTCACGTCGATGGACACGGTAACAGTAGTCCCGAGCGGGACCGGGGCCGGGGTTACAGTCAGATTCGCTGCCGTCGGTGCACTCGATAGCTGCTCGTACTTGAAGCTCTGAGTGCTCCATTCGGACCAGATACCAGTGCTGTCGCAAGTCCTAACCCTCCAATAGTACCGAGTCGCGTTCGTCATGGATGCATAGTCACATTCTACATCATTCTCTGGTTGCACGAAGTCGACATGCAAATCGTATGTGTCAGAAGCGAAACCTGCAAGGTCAAGTGCCCCCCATGTCAGATTCCATGCTCGATAGCCGCCTCCACCACTAAACGTGTACCAGACTGCAGCCTGTCCGCTCAGAAGGGAATCCCATCTGAACTCCACTAGCAGGTCATGCTCGTTGGAATAGTAGAATTGATTATCTACATCAATTACTAGATTATGGTCCAGAATATGGACTACGTAGCTATCAGCGTCGAGTACCTTGGTCGGTGTTCCACCAGCGTAGCTCAGATCGAATGTGTTGTTGATAGGCCCTAGATGAGGGGTTTCCATTAGATAGACAGTGAAGTTCTCAAAGACCACAGTATCAGTGTCATCGGTAACAGCAAATACGAGTCTGTCGATGAAACCAGTCGCGTCCACCACAGACTGATTGTACTTCAGTTGAAATCTGCCGTCGCTTCCAACATCAGTTCCGAACGGGAAGTAGTTCCATGAAGAGCGTGGAGCCGCGTACACTTCTTCGCTGCAAAACTCGATATCAAGGCTATGAGTACGGTTGTGAGTGAAAGAAGCAATAGT
>CAYFTD010000400.1:0-4347 GCA_964345915.1 uncultured archaeon | reverse complement strand
TCATCGAACATCTTGGAGGCCGGAGCATCTATCCGATGCATTCCAACGATGTCTCCGACAAATGTTCCATAGGTAACCCTGCAGTCACCACAGGTAGGAGCGCAACCTTCACAAAAGGTCTTGAAGTTGATGAGATTCCCCAGCACTCGCTCGGCAAAGACATCACCATAAATGGTAACCAATCGCAATGTGACCACCCATGTAACACGAAGGACGACGTGCTTTCCTACTAAAGCTTGGCGATTGTGGCGGAATCAGCATGTCAATGATGACTACCTAGCCCTCGGCCAGTTCCTTCATCCGTGCCTCCACAATCTCCAAGACCTCAGACTGAAGCTTCCTTCCGTCGTCAATTATCTTCTGTACTTCTTCGGAAGTCTTCTTGACAAATCCCTTGTCCTTGATATTGTCAAGGTTAATCCTCACATTCAGAGCTGCACCCTCGATTGCAGCGAACAGTGCGTATGCAGCTACTCCTGCATCAGTTATCGAGTTGATGTTGCCCTTTGCAGCCGCAACCTTGGCATGCTCCAGCGCTTCGAAAGAGTGTCGCATCGTCTGGAGCGGGACCTCTGCTGCATGTATTGTGGCACTCTCTGTGGCCGCCTCTTTCTGTTTCCTTTCTTTAGCGGTTTCCTCAGTCATCTTGAAAGTGGCCATGACCGCATCGAATGCTGCGGAGTCCTTCTCTACAAGGTCCATGAGTACTCCACGGTCATACTCGGCAGCATGACGATGCTGAAGCATCTCCTCCTTGATTGCTACAAACCTACGGCCTGATAGGGAGAGGCCGGTCACCATGCAGACTAGCGCTGCACCGTACGAGCCAATAGCAGCAGCAACACTTCCACCCCCAGGAGTGGCCCTGGCACGGCGAACCTGATTCCCAAACTCGATAAGGGACATTTCGGTGAAGGTCTTCTTCTTTGGGTCTTCGGCGCCTCCAAGGTAGTAGAGGTCTAGAATCATAGAATCATCTAGCTTCTCAGGCTGCAAGTAGTACCTAAGAGCATCAAGCAGTGCGAACAGTGGAACCATACCTACTATCTCGGTTTCCACAACAGATGCGCCAAATCTTCGAGCCTCATTTCGCACGACCTCGAGGACTTGGTGAATCTTGGTGCGTCTGGGGTGAGTTAGATTCAGAGAGACTTGGACCATGCCCTTGGCTGGCATATCGAGCCCGATGCCCTGAACGTTGACGAAGCCTCCTGTGGTAGCTCTTACTGCGTCTGCACACGCCTTTGCCACTTCCACGTTTGTTGTGTTCAGGTTCAGGTTGAATGCGATTAGGAAGTTACGAGCTCCTGTCGCAGTAGCGCCCGCCGTCGAATGTATCTTCTTCGGACCGTAGTCGGGGTCTTTCGATGGGTCCTCGCCGATGAGTTCCTTGAGTGCTTCGAACTCTCCCTCTCGTATGTTTGGGAGGTCGACTCTCTCTGGACGAGTTGCTGACTTATTGTAGAGGTAAACAGGCACCTTACTCCTATCCGAGAATTCCTGAGCGAACTCCTTGGAGAGCTCTATACACTCACCAATGGTCACGCCGTGGAGAGGGATGAATGGCACGACGTCAACAGCACCCATTCGAGGATGTGCGCCTTGGTGTTTGGTGAGGTCTATCTTCTCAACAGCGAGTTCCGCAGACTTCAGTGCCGCCTCCTTGACCTTTTGCGGCTCCCCAATGAATGTGAAGACAGAACGGTTGTGGTCTGGGTCGTACTCAATATCCAGAAGGCGAACGCCTTCAACACTCCGAATGGCATCTGCCAGGGCATCAATCACTTCCTTGCGCCGTCCTTCAGAGAAGTTGGGCACGCACTCTATAATCTTCAAGTGATTCACCGATGCCCGCTCGGAACGGCCATACACAAAAGGGTTTGGGATGGGATTCACGAATCACCCAGAGCTTGTAGAAATGACTTGGGTCTTGTAGGCGGCTACGACATTCTTCAAGAGCATGGATATGGTCATGGGACCGACTCCGCCAGGTACGGGTGTCACACACATCGCCTTCTTCTTTACGTTTTCGAAGTCCACATCACCCAAAGGAGTGGCGACATCAATCACCACTGCTCCCTCTTTTACCATATCTGCCGTTATGTAGAAGGCGTCACTTTCGTCTTCTCGTCGACCGATTGCGCTCACCAAGACATCGGCTTGCCTCGTGAAAGATGATAGGTCGCGCGTGCGCGAGTGGCAAACAGTGACTGTGGCGTTTCGGTTCAGGAGGAGCATTATGAGCGGCTTTCCAACGATTGTGGATCTGTTTATGATGACAGCATGCTTTCCAGAGAGATTGCTCATGCCGATAGAATCCAGTATGGTAACAATCCCATGAGGAGTGGCAGAACTAAGCTTCTCACCGCCGTAGAATAGACGATAGACGTTCACTGGTGAGAACCCATCAACATCCTTCTTTGGATCTATCGCGCTGATGATTCTCTCCTCATCAATGTGGTCGGGTAGTGGAAGCTGGACGAGAATGCCATGGACCTGAGGATCTTGGTTTAGCTTGGTAATGACGTCGAGTAGCTCCTCTTGAGAAGTGCTATTTGGCAGTTCGTGGTGCTCTGACAGGATTCCAGCCTTGTTTGACGCTTTGTGCTTCATGCGAATGTACATTTCTGAACCTGGGTCCTCGCCGACAATGACTGTGGCAAGCTTGGGTGCCAGCCCATGCTCATCGACTAGGCGTTCAACTTCCGACTTGACTTCTCTTCTAATACGCTTCGAGAGCCTTCGTCCCTTAATCACATGGTCTTCACAGATGGGTTTCTCATCATCTTCAGGCACTGCGAGTCACCTCGTCAAAAGACTCCAGTTATGTTTCCGTCTTGGTCAACATCCATCCCGATTGCGGTGGGCTCCTCAGGAAGGCCCGGTAACAGGCGAATGTCGCCCATGTATATGACAACAAAGCCGGCACCTGCACTGACAGAAGCACCAACAACTTCTGCGACATCTCCAGATGGTCGTCCTCTAAGGCCCTTATTGTCAGAGAGACTGAATTGAGTCTTGGCAATGCATATTGGGAGATTGCCATAGCCTCTTTTCTCTAGTGAGCGGATTCTGCCTCGTGCTCCAGCCGAATAATCGACATCTGATGATCCGTAGATCTTTGTGGCGACTTTGGATATCTTGACTTTCAGAGTGTCTTCAAGGTCATAGGTGTGTTTCACGCCAGTGGTCTTTGTGGCTTCAACGGTCTCAACAACGGCCTTGGCTAGGGCCTTTCCGCCCTCACTTCCCCGGGAGAATACCTCAGAGACCTCCATCTTCCAACCCTTCTCTTTGCAGAAAGTTCTCAAAAGCGCTATCTCCTCATCGGTATCGTCCGTGAACCTGTTCAGAGCGACAATCGCCGGAACGCCGAAACTATCGATGTTCTCCATGTGTGCCTCTAGATTGGGGAATCCGGCCTCCAAGTCATCTCTCCCGTGCCATTTTAGAGCGCGGATGGTGGTGATAATGACTACTGCATCAACATTGAAGTCACCCGCACGAGTGACTATATTGAAGAACTTCTCAGCGCCGAGGTCTGCTCCGAATCCTGCTTCAATGACCACATAATCAAAGAGCCTCAGTGCCATATCTGTGGCAATGACTGAGCTCGTGCCGTGGGCGATGTTAGCAAAGGGTCCCGTGTGTATAATCGCCGGCGTCCCCTCGATTGTCTGGACCAGATTCGGCTTCAATGCATCACGCAACAGGACAGTCATTGCTCCCTCGGCCTTGAGATCCCTGGCGAACACCTCTTTCAAGCCAGGAGTTCTGGCAATTAGGATATTGCCTAGCCGTTTCTTCAGGTCCGAGTAGTCCTTGGAGAGACCAAGTATTGACATGACTTCCGAGGCTGCTGTGATGACGAACCGCTCTTCTCTCGGGTATCCATCAAACCTACCGCCGAGGCCCACAATCACCTTTCTCAGGGCACGATCGTTCATGTCCACATTTCGTGGCCAATATACTCGCCTGACATCAATCTCGGGTTCCTTCTCGTGATGGATGTAGTTGTCTATCATTGCGGAAAGGAGATTGTGCGCGGCCGATACAGCCGGGAAGTCGGAAGTGAACATGAGATTGATTTGCTCGAAGGGAAGGACACGAGACTTGCCACCTCCTGCGGCTCCACCCTTAACACCAAAGACAGGTCCAAGGGAGGGCTCTCTAAGAGTGGCAACCGCCTTGTGACCAAGTGCATTCAATGACATTGAGAGTCCAATGGTGTTCGTTGTCTTTCCTTCACCTGCGGGAGTTGGATTAGTAGCAGTGACAAGAACCAATCTGCCTTTGCGTTCGCCAAGTTCTTTGCGAATGTCGAGGTTGATCTTGGCTATATAGTTG
>CAYFTD010000399.1:0-2394 GCA_964345915.1 uncultured archaeon | reverse complement strand
GTGGTCTATTTAACTTCTTTGAGCAAGTTGGGGCGAAGCCTTTTTATCATGCTAGTTTGTACGCCGGCTTCACGGTCCAGGGTAGTCCTGACGCTCTCAAATGGCCATTTAGAGCATGCTGGACTACGGACTTGGAAAATGATGTGTACATCCACTGGACCTGAAGATGTTGCCTGGGTGAGGCTGGAGCTAGACAGCTATGTACGGACTATCCCAAGAGAATCAGTATCACCGTGTTTCGCCTTGCCATGGTAGCATTAGGTTGATTCTTCGTTTCGATTCCCAACCTTTGGAGGGTCTTGAAGATTGAGGCTTTTCATCGATTTTATCCCAGTGATAGTTTGGGCTTTGCTTGCAATAGTACTAGTAGTTGTGATGCTTCTTGCCTCATGGGTACTACGTCCGCATATCTTACAGAATTCTGAGAAGACGTCTACGTATGAATGCGGTGAAGAGCCAATTGGCCCAGCCAGGATGACATTTCCGTACAGCTACATAATCTATACGATTCTATTCTTGGTCGTTGATGTAATGGGTGCGTTCCTTTGGCTTCTTTCAGCCTCCCCACTCAGGCTAGACCCCATCGTTGCCTGGCAGACGTTCATCTTCGTTGTTCTTATCATGGGGGGAATCGGCTTTGCAGTGCGGTTCATCCCACAGACGTCCCTTGATGGCAAAGAAATGGTGGCTGCGTATCGCGCGGCCAAGGCCAGAACCGTGGCCAAGGCAGACAAGTCAGGGAGGGCTCACTAGTGCAAGGGTTTGAGGCGTTGTTTGAACAGGTAGAGTTTCTGTTGATTGCAGGAATTGTCATTGTTCTGGCCTACCTGGCATTGGAGCACCGAGAGATTGTCTATGCCGCCTTCTTCTTCGGAATCATGGCCTCATTCGTCGCAGGATTCTTCCTACTTCTCGAAGCCCCCTTTATTGCCGGTATGCAGATTGCTGTATACACAGGTGGAATCAGTGCTCTCATTATCTTTGGAGTTCTCCTTCTCCCTAGGGCACAGGACGCAACCTTGGAGGCTTTTCCATCACCGCGGGCAAAGAAGATGGGTCTCATCATGTCGGCTACCATAGCCTTCCTGTCAGCTATACTGGCTCTCATCTTTCCGTGGAGTGAGTCCTTTCCGCCATCTCGCGTAGCGGAATCTCAAGACCTAGGTCTTCTAGCCGATTGGCTCTGGGGCGAGCACGGAATCTACGTCCAGATGATTGCTCTGATCATCATCACGGCTCTAGTGGGGGCGATTGCACTGATGAAGATGGACAAGGCCGAGCTTATGGATGACATAGTTGGTGAGTTTGGTGTGGAAGCCATGCCAAGTCCAGAGGAACCAACCGATGAGCAAGAAGAACCAGAGGAACCTGTGGCGACAACCGAGGAGGTGGTCGACGAATGATTCCGCTCTCGTGGTATCTTGCAGTAGGATTCATCCTAATTGGACTAGGTGCCTACGGAATGATGGTCAAGAGGAACCTCATCAGGATTCTCATTGGAGCAGAGATCATGGCCAATGGAGTCATGATTGCCCTTGTCGCTCTGGGCCTCTATGGTCCTGTGTTTGCGTTGACCGCACAGGGGTTGGTCATCCTTGTAATCTCAGTTGCAGCCGCTCACACCGCACTGGCAATGGTCTTGATGCTCGTCTACAACAGACGCTACGGAAGTGTCGATTTCGGCACACCAATTTCACAGGAGGAGAAGATCAGTGTCTAGTGGAAAATCAGAGTCAGGTTCCTCCGTTGCCAGGCAGATAGCCAACAAGATACCCGGCGTTGAGTGCGAGGTCAAAGAAGGCAATGTTGTGGAATGCGTCGTCCCGGCAGACAAGATACGTGACGTTGTTTCCTTGATTGACGAGTCAGTTCCACTAGTATTTCCCGAATCCGTATTTGGAATTGACCTTACTGAAGACAAGTATGAGGTCATCTACTTGTTCTGGGACAGGAACACCAGCACCCTGTACCAGCTTCGGGTTCCGCTGGACGGCCCGAATCCAGCAGTCGACAGTGTCTGCGATATGTTCCCCGGACTTGAGTGGCATGAGAGAGAGACGTGGGAGATGTTTGGTATAGGCTTCAACAATCATCCTGATCTTCGGCTCCTATTGCTCCCAGATGAGCTTGAAGGAAAGTACCCACTCCGCAAGAGCTTCGAGACCGACAGATCTCGACTAAGTGAGACCGGCATCGCACCACCGCGACCACGCCCAAAGCCAGGAGGTGAATCTCAGTGACCCCTGACATCCTTGATGAGACCACTGAGATTTGGTTTGGACCTCAACACGTGTCTGCCCACGGGTGGGCTGCAAAACTCACTTTGGTGGGCGACTATGTCGTAGAATGTGATCCAAACGCAGGCTACTTCCATAGGTCTGCAGAGAAGTGTCT
>CAYFTD010000398.1:0-3714 GCA_964345915.1 uncultured archaeon | reverse complement strand
ATCTAGAGGTTTTCCTGTTTCGATATACATTCCACGTCGTACCTATGCAGGGCTTCCGGATGAAGTCAAAGAGAAGGCGCGTCTATTTCCCCTTGCGATAAGCCCCAGGGAACTCACAGGGGCCGATTGGGGCTATGTCCTTGAGAAGGGTGGCCAGCTAAGCACTGCCATGGACAACCTCATCGGTGACGTTCTGGAGAGTCTTCTCCAAGGGTACACGTCGGAAAAAGGTGAGAAGGTGGCCCCCAAACGAGATTTCAGCGTCCGTGACATGATACGTTGCATCGAGTCAAATCCATCACTCAAAGAGCTATATCAGCCGGCCACAAGAACAGCAATGATTCAACGGCTCAAACGCGCAGACCGGCTTGGAGTCTTCCATCCCGGAGGTACAAGCGCACAAGACCTCGCTGTTGCTGGCCAGATTACGATCATCGATGTAGCCCCACTTGGATCTGACGCAGACACAGTGCTTGCAATCCTTGCGAACATGCTATGTCGGCAGGTCTTAACATATCGAATGGCTTGGACTGACGAGGGAGTAAGTGCGAGAGAAGAGCTACCACCAACTTGGTTAATTGTAGACGAAGCTCATACGCTTGTTCCGAAATCGGGAAGCACACCTGCCAAAGATGCAATTGTTGGCTATGCCAAGCTTGGACGTAGGTTTGGATGCAGCCTTGTGCTCTGTACGCAACAACCCTCAGCGGTTGCAGATGAAGCGATTTCGCAGGCTGACATCATAGTCACACACTCCCTCTCTCACGATTCCGACATTAGAGCACTCCAACAGAGGGCGCCTGCCGTGATGCCTGAAGCATTTCGTGATAAGGTCTTCATTAGCAGTCTTCCCCGTGGAGTAGCCATGGTCTTCGACCAGAGCACTGAGAACAAACGCGGCTTCATGATACAAGTTCGTCCTCGCATCTCGCAACACGGTGGAACAGACAGGCTATCAGCGCTGTTCGAGGCTGCTAGATTGATGGTCCCGGAGGATGCGCTTCCAGACGAGTCAGCTCCGGCAGGAATAGAAGTCGATGCTGAGCCAGAGGCCTTTGAGGAGTTCGCAGAGGAGTTACCTGAGGTTCTTCGACCTCCACTGAAACTCAGTAAGGAGGACTGGGAGCTCCTAGATACTTGGATGAGAGAGTACATTCAGACACTGTCTGAACGACAGATTCAGCAGTTTGACCTGACTGAGGAGGCGTCTCCTAGAGAGGAAGAGCCCGTTACAACTACCTTGGAGTGGGAGCTGCCTGAGGTCGATCCGCTGGGCGAATACACCCCCGCGTTGATTGATGGAAGTGAAGTGTCGATTCGTCGCTTCGGCCCCATTTCAGAGTCGCTCCTTACCAAGGCAATCACTCGCAAGGTACTCTATTCTCCTGTCACACACGAGTTTCTTTTCGGGACCAAGACATTGCACAGAGAAACGAGTGCCATACTGAAGCGTGACATAGAACCGCATCTTCTGTTTGAGGCGGTTGTCAAAGATCTCAGTGATTCCGGTATGACTGTTGACTCCGTCGAGCACGGAGAGGGCTTCTCCTTTGTGTTGCTACAAAAAGGGGACATTCGCGCTGCCCTGTCTGGTGGAGCAACCGGACCGCTCTCCTGTGTATCTGCAGTCTTAGTGGGGGACGATCGCAAGGAAGTAGCAACCATCTCATCAAAACTGGCCAAGGTAGCAGATTAGAGCCTCGAAGCCTCGATACGCCGTAAAACTACTCTTATAAGCGAGTGTAATTGTCTGGCCCTTAGGTGCGCTGAATGAGCGAGGAAGGAGTCAAGTCACCTGTAAACATCAAGCTTGAGTCGATGATGGAGCTTGCGAGGATGCTCGTTTCATCTTCACAGAGGGACCGTCCTGCGAGCATGCTCTACTTCGAATATGAGGGCCGTCACATCTTCGGGACGCTGATCTCACATCACGGGTTTTTCTTGAATTATGGTTTACCATTGTGGGTATACGCGGAGGGCGAAGGACCACCGGAAGGTAGCTTCTTGGCGTATCGGAGTCGCGACAAGGAATCAATCGAGTTCGTCAAGACTCTCGAGGCGGAACCTCGGGTTGCCTACCTTCCAATCATCAGACTTGCTGAGAAGCTTGAGATTCTCAACCTGTAGTTCACTGTCGGTCTTTTGTGGACCAGAATGTGGATTCCTCTTTGACCCACTTCTTCAGGTCCTCCACGATGAGGCCATGGTCGAAGGCCAAGTTCTCTACATCAACTAATTCTAGGTCTACCCAGGAAGCTGCAGCTGCATCATCGCCACCCTGCGGCTCTCCACTCAAAGGTCGAGCAACAAATACTGAGGTCACTGTGTGTCCTCTGGGATCTCTATCATGTGCGCTATAGATTCCCAGAACGGCTTCTAGCTTCACTACCATCGAGGTCTCTTCAGACACCTCTCTGAGAGCAGCGCTCTCGACTGTTTCACCGTACTCCACAAACCCTCCTGGCAGGGCCCATCGTCCTTTGAAGGGCTCCCAACCTCTCTTGACCAAGACGATGCGTTGACCATCAGTAATAGCTATGTCTACTGCCGAAGCAGGCTTCTTCTCCAAGCTAGTACATCTCCCTCGGGGATGCTCTAGCGAAACTCGCCAGGCTGACTACCGCGAAGATGAGAAACGCTAACCAGATTATCAGAGTGATGAGGAGAAGGTTGGTCTTGAAGAATAGCTCTACTATCAGGAACATACCCACGACCAGTATGTTTGAGGGACCTCCAAGAGTGCTGTTATCTTGGACACCCAGTCTGAACCTCACAAGAATCATCAATGCAACAATCGAGAGTGATATCCAGTTGATGCCGTTCGTGAAGATCCAGGACTGGTCCAGGAACTGGAGTTGTCCAAATGGAGTATCTATCGGTGGGAGATACAGGTAGAGAAAGACCAGAAATAGGATGAGCTCGCCAATCCTGATCATCCTTGTGGGAGTCCGAGTGTAGACTGTACCATAGAGACCCTTGTCATACTCCTTGGCTGCAAAGAACACGAAGTAGACCGGAGCTCCGAAGCTCAATGCGTTCACCAGACACTGTGCAAATCCATAAACAACTCGGAGCCAGTATCCTTCCCAACTTCCAAGCACCGCATTCCAAACTTCAAGGTATCTGGGTATGAATTCAATTGTGATTATGATTGGAACTATGCAAAGGACAATTCCCATTAGAACTGCCAGAGTCGCGGCAGTCCTCCCTCCTCCGAACTTGCCAACGCCAATCCTGTAGAACACAGTTCCTGCGACGAACAAGCCTGAAACGATAGCAAGAGGAGCTGCAACCATTGGCAAAATGAAGAATGTCACCACGAATGCAGCGTTGAACCCATAGAATACACGCCATCTGAGAGGCACAGCATCAGTGGTTTCGTCCATTAGATGAGCTGTGTTCGCCAACCTGTAGCGGCTGTAGTATATGATGCCCACCCACGGAGCAGAGAATACACTAGGGACAATCAGGTAGTGGTACCAATAGTTCAAGACCGGGTCCGCGAAAGGCATGAGCTGGAATGGAAGGAACATCATCAGTAGGAAGAAGTAGACTGGGCCCATTATACCCAACAATACGACTGTTAGTCTTGTCATCAACCAGTCCGGACTCAACTTGCGCTCTCCAAGCTGAACGAGGCGTGCATTTCATATAAGTGGTATGAGGACAAGTATGGTGTGGAGTTGAAGAGCTATGGTAGACCAGGTGTTTGCG
>CAYFTD010000397.1:0-7367 GCA_964345915.1 uncultured archaeon | reverse complement strand
ACTCTCTGCAATTGAGAATAATGTGTCATCTACTGCCACGGCTCTAATCTGGTAGAAGCCAGGTTCAGCAGATTGATTGAACCTCATATTGAACGACACGACGTAATAGTCAACAGTCTGGGTAACAACAGAGGCCGCAGAGTTCAGTTCCGTAAACGGATTCTCCATCGGACCATAGATGTCTTCAAGAGTTATGCCTGGCCAAGGTGCTTCAATCTGAGGTGGCTCACGCATGGAGGACGCGTTGGTCGTTGAGTAGATGTCCCAACGAGTTTCCGGTACAACATACATTCCCATGGCGGCTATGTCCTCCGTCATGAACTCACCCATATGTCCTTCAGGCCCAATCTTGGACATATTGAAGTAGACTGCCTGAAACACAATTGCATAAGGAGAACCTCCAGACAAGACATTCTTCGGGACCCTGAGAATCAGATTGATCCATCCATCGAGCGGGATTGTATCGCTCCACCCGATGAGGGAAGTGTCGGTGGCGTTTCTGGTATGCCAAGTAATTGTTGGGCCAAACTCATAGTGAGTGCCATTCCAAGAGTCTGTCCACTCATCATTAACAGTTCCCTTGTCCCACTCAACCCGAGTATACTCCGAGGGCAGATCCGACTTCGTTCTCCTATTGATTGGTGTCGGGGTTATTCTCAGATCCTCATGATCTGTCGCTGACACTCCAGTAGCCTGATACGGAGTTGGAGTCAGAAAGAGAGAAGATGAGAAGACAAAGAGAATGAAGAGTGTGACCAGCTTGGCTTTCCATTTGAGCATGATCCATCACTGCCGAGTTTCTGGTAGCGCCGTGAAGCTAAGACTTGCATTCCTGGCTTGATTTCTGCTCGCAACGATGTTGCCCGTGGAGCAACTATTCTAACCGGTACTCAGGATTCAGTGAGCAGCGGCGCTTCTGAAGTCCATAGGTTTGGCCCGTGGGATATAAACCCACGTTGGGTGGACCTACACCTCTTGTCATTCCACTCTCTTTCATAAATCGGCACTCTTTCCACAAAAAAGAGGGGCTGGGCCGCCAGGTTCGGTGGCCCGTTCTATGGTATCGAGAATCCGGACAGTACCCATTCAAAGACTATTGGAGTGACATAGGCCTCAATCAGGGCTGCAATCAGTAGAAAGAACACTATCATCGCATAGGTTCTCCAAGTCCGTGCATCAGAGATGATTCTACGAGTCTTCGATGGAACAGAGTCCCAATCTTCACTTCTGAGGCTTGGCCCGAGATCTTTCGCTATCCTTATCGCGGCGGCTGCTGCTACCAGGAAGGTTGGAATCTCCACAATGGCATGTGGCAAGATTCCTGCAAGGAACGGAAGTGCACTCCCAGCGTAGATTGTGTCAATGATGCTGATTCCACCAACAATTAGTGCGGTTGACAGGACCTCTGCGATTGCGACCGACATGAGGCTGAAGCGGATGTAGGTGAGCAACAAGTCCTCATTTCGGACTTCGGGTCTTGAGGAGTAGAGTCCCTTGTAGCCGATTGCTATGAACATCGGTAGTACGACAAGTGCAATCAGAGTAAATTGATCGTCGAAGATGAAATACTCGAGAGCAAACATTGAAACGAA
The DNA here is from genome assembly GCA_964345915.1 of uncultured archaeon. Lineage (GTDB taxonomy): Archaea > Asgardarchaeota > Thorarchaeia > Thorarchaeales > Thorarchaeaceae > SMTZ1-83. The sequence goes on along the minus strand of CAYFTD010000397.1, from coordinate 5,775 downwards.
TAGCGGGAACCACCAGGCTCCCATTCCGTCTCTCCCTAACGCCTTGACTCCGGCCACGAACAGGAAGGAAACAAGAACAATGCCAAATAGGATTGCTGCCCTAAGTCCTAGATGGGCTGAGAAGACCCATGGATTGAAGAAGTCATCAGGTGCTGCAGCCACGAAGACACCAGCGGCTTGGTCCATATACGTCCATGCAATTGAAGCGGCACCGGTGACAACGAGGGCGGCTGTTCCTAAGTAGCCAATCCTGGAATCGGATCTAGACTTCCCCTTCACTGCAGAAATCCAGAGTACAGCAGACCAGAACAGAGGTCCAATGACCAACATCAAGAGAGTTCTTACTAAGTTGTGCTCGAATAGGATCCAGAAGAATGTCCTTAGTTCATCACGAACAAAGAATTCGAACACTCGTTCAAGCCCATTAGGGTTGCCAATGTCTGCGAATAGCCCGAAGAGACTCTGTGCGACTAAACCAGGGTCTATGAAGAGGGTGAGTATCCAGACTCCAACTATCGATACAAGGAGGCCACCAAAGAACATGGCCACGGTTTGACGAATGTCCTCGAAACGGACATTCAGCAGCGGTCCGTACTCTTCGCCGGTTTGCTCTCTCCACCTTCCTCGGAACTCGAAGAAATAGAGCACAAAGAGGATAGTGAAGATGTAGATGGGAACATTGACTATGAATTGAAACGCCCACCTGAAGAGTATCTCGACTTCCAAAGGCAGCACTATGATAGGGCGAACCCTAAAGATCGTGAATCCTTCAACAACGGAAGGGGTTGGGAGTACATTCAGAATGTAGTCCATTCCAGGGAGCGAAATCCATGTCAGGATAGAAACAGTGAGTCCAGCGACTAAGGCGAATCCCTCAATGCCCCCGCGGACGCGAGATCTGACAAAGTGTCCAATGACTCCTAATAGCAACATCGAAGCGAATGGGATTGCCAGCATCAGAAGGATCCAGATGGTTGGGGCGATCAGGTCCAGATTGTTAGTCGCAAATAGAAGGGCACCACTAACTTCTTCGCCGACATCACCGGGCAAGAATCTGAAATTGGATATCCCTGAGTAGCTAAGAGTAACTGCCATCACCGCGCCGATAAATGCTCCCGTAACAGCGAATCCAGTTGCCACTCCGGCGACGCCAGTCTTAAGGGCATCACCTTCAACAGACTCTGGTTCGGGTCGGCGAACTCTTGCGATTCTCTCAAAGGTCTTCTTGTATAAGACCACCGCAAAGTCCTCAATGAGAGGAAGGATGATTATTGCGAAAATGATGGGCGGAAATGCTTGTACCACCCCTGTGAAGAAGTAGTTGGCAATGTGGTTCAGTATCTCAGCCTCTGTCAAAGGTGTCCAGCCAGGACTGGGATATATGAGAATGGGAGCTGTAAGCGCGCTTGTAATCTCGATCAGGATCAAACCGGCCGAGAGTAGGATGTTCAGTCTGAAGAACCATCCTAGGACCCCGCGCATCATCTCACCACCAAGGTCTCTTCTACCGAGTTTCAACCCAGCACCCTTGGCGATTCTGTTGGACGCCGGATAGCCGAATCTGTATATCCATGTCAGAAAGATGAAGACGCCCAGAACATAGAGGAATCCTGGGGGAGTCGAGTAGGCTGGATGACTCTCGTTATACATTATGAAGCCAACTATGCCTCCATTATACACAAAGATTGACGGGATTATTGTGGCCAGACCGACTATCAGGTAGTCCTTCCAGGCGTCTCGCCAGGCACGTGATTGAACCTGAGGGTCGAGAGGCTGAGGCTCTACTCCCTCGAAAGTTATGTTATCAAGGCGGTGTCTCAGTCCGGTGTAGTGGTCATGCTCTGGTTCAATGGCCTCTCTACGCCCAACAAGATTCCTGAGTCTCGTCCTCAGGGGTTCTTCAAGAGTCAGCTTTATGGCGAGCACGAACATCCCGAACAGAACGGCGAAGAATGAAACCATTATCCAAGTGAGGTACTCCTGCAGCGTGGTTGTGAACTGGAATATGAGGTCAGTTATGAGCAGCCAAGTCAGACCACCTCCATCAATCCATGCGTCAAACCCTGGAATCACGGCTCCTGATTCGGGAATGGACCATATCCAGAACAGGAAGAAGGTGATTGTCTTCACGTACATGAGTGCAATGAAGGCTTCAATGAACCTGTTGCTCCTTTTGCTGAAGAAAATCAGATAGACAAGTGTCACAATTAGTGGTGACAAGAACTCGAAAACAAGCGTCAGTAAAGTCAACTCAGCCATGACGCAGCACCTCGCCTCACTATAGAATAGATACAGGATTGGCCCCATAGAAAAAGGTTCGTCAGACAGACTGGAATCTATAGCTCTCTATGGCCAGATTTATATGTCAAAGGTAACTATCGTGAAGACCAGCAACTCATTCACGTTATGAGGAGAGTATGATGGAGATCAGCAAAGAACTAGAAGAAATGATTAATGACCAGCTCAACTTCGAGATCTACAGTGCCTACATCTATTTGGCAATGGCTGCCTACTTCGAGGATAAGAACCTAGGCGGAATGGTCCACTGGATGGAGGTCCAATTCGATGAGGAGTACGCTCATGCCATCCGCTTCTATCGACACATCGTCGAAAGGGGTGGAAGAGTGGTACTGAGAGAGATTCCTGCCCCTCAGAAGGAGTGGAGCTCACCTCTCGAAGCCTGGCAAACAGCATACGACCACGAACAGTTGGTCACATCGCGTATCTACAAGATTGGTGACCTCGCCGCACAGCAGGGAGACAGAGCAGCGCAGAGTATGCTCAATTGGTTCTACGATGAGCAGGTTGAGGAAGAGAAGAGCACGATGGAAGTTCGTGACAAACTGAAGCTCATCGGCGACTCAATAGCGGCGCTTCTGCAGCTCGATGCTGAGCTGGGTGCAAGACCACCAGCCGCGCCAACACCGGTAGAATCCACATCCCCGTAGGTTTCGCGGTTCATATGTTCTAGCAGTGTCCTGGTTCGAAGATGAAGACTCGGACCAAAACACTCCTTGCCTTTCTCAAGTAGCAGACTACTTATGTTAGGGGTGCACCCAACAGACGGGGTGAAACAGACACTTGCTACCAGATGATTTGGTCGTGGCTGTGAATACGAGAGTTTCTGGAACTCGCGCTTTTGACTATGTTGACTCTATCTCGAAATACCATAGAATCCAGGCCAGTCCGGGGCTTCACGCAGCAATCCTCCATCTAAAGAAAGAGATTGCCAAGGTTTCAAAAGCGAAGACAAAGATATTCGAGTATCCTGCTGATGGAAAGTCTCAGATAGAATCGTGGACGGCTCCGTTTGGATGGTCACCCAAGTCCGGAAGACTCGAACTTCTAGAGCCAGAGCGAGGTATGTTGGCGGACTTTCACGCCGAGCCCATTTCTTTGATCGCACACTCCCAGTCTGCCGATATGGAGTACGAGGTGGTCTATGTTGGAGAGTCCCTAAGCCCAAAGGACCTCCAAGGGAAGGGCATCGCTGGCAAGGTCGTCCTTACAGATCACCCTGCAAGAATCGCCTACAGACCTCTTTGCGTACACGGAGGTGCTGCAGGGATTCTGACCTACGTGCCTCCATCAGGCATCGATGAGATAGCCCACCTGAGAAGATACGATGCCTTCTGGCCAGCCCCAGGAGAGGAGAAGACAAAGTGCTTCGGCTTCTCGCTTAGACAAGCAGACGGTCTCAAGATAAAGAAGTGGCTCAAGGAAGATAAGATTGTCAAGGTCAGGGCAAGTGTCAACTCCAAACTAGGCACTGGAAAGGTGGAAGCTCTCTCTGCCCTCATAGAGGGGAAGGACACTTCGAAGGAGTTCTGGCTCTTTGCCCACGTCTGTCACCCCCACCCAGGAGCCAATGACAACGCTTCTGGTAGCGGCGCCCTCATGGAAGCATTGAGAGTCATCTCATCTCTAATTGAAGAGGAGATAATTGAGAAACCGGACTACTCAATCAGGTTTGTCTGGGTTCCGGAGTGGTCTGGAACTCTCCCTTTCATTCACAATGAGAAATCCTTGGTTGAACGATGTATGGCCATGCTCAACGTAGATATGGTAGGAGCAGACCCTGCCAAGTCAGGTTCGGTTCTTCACCTGTTTAGGACCCCGTACTCTCTGCCCACTACTCTCAACAATGTTGTCAGGTATTGGGGAGATACTGAAGCGAAGCGGCAGCCGGACAGGACTTCGGGAGGAACGATGAGCCCGCTACCTTTCTCCTATGATGTTTACTCAGCTGGCAGTGACCACTATATGTTGACAGATAGTACTGTCGGCATTCCGTCAGTGATGTTGAACCAGCACCCTGACAGGTTCTATCACACGTCAACAGATACAATCGACAAGATCGACTTGCGGCAAATGGCTTATGCGACAAGGATTGCGGTATTGTCCTCCCTTACATACGTGCTACCCAAGCAGGTCTGTAAGGAGTTGCTGATGACATTATGTCGGGACGAAACTATCGAGATCATGCATCGCGTGTCTCACGACGGGGTATGTGAGCTCTCAAAGTGCCTCGGAAACCCCGAAGAGATCTATCCAAGAATCCTAAGGTGGCTTGGCCTCGCTCACGATCTTGGACAGGCAACACTCGACAAGGCTGCAGAAGAATGGTCGCTGATATCTGAGCAAGAATCACTTCGGGAGGCCTTGAAGACCAGTCTTGAGATGGGCTACACCACCGAGATGGTCGTGGCAAGGAAGGCCTACGAAGGAGCATGCGCAGAGGTAGGGCTTGAAGCGCAGAAGGACGACCAGATTGACATTGATACTCTGTCTTTCGGTATCGAGGTAAAGCGAACTATGAAGTACCCCTTGTCCCCTGGCGCTATGATGATGAAGCTCCCCGAACGAGTTCCAGAGTATATGAAACTCAGAGAAAAGATGAGGAACATCTTTGAGAGAGTTGATGAGATATTGAACCTCTCAAACGATTGGGAAAGTCTGGACAGCATCTATGATGCGCTTTGTTTCCAGTTCGGAAACTTCGAGGCAAAGGTACTCTTGGACATTGTCAAGGACATGACAAAAGCTGGTTTCTTAGAGTCAAGGGAAACCTAAACGTCCATCAATTCGCTGAAGAATGCATTAACCCTACGACTGCAGGAGCATATCCGCAATAGACAAGTATCAGTCCTGCCTGTTCTAGGGAGGAGATGTCGCTAGGGGTGTGTTGAGTTGTCAGAGAACTGGCTCTATCGATTGGTCGTGTTTGCAGGAACCTTCGATCACCTACATGAAGGACACAAGCATCTGCTTCGAACCGCAATGCGGCTTGGAAAGGAAGTAGCGATCGGACTCACAAGCGATTCTATGCTTGAACTAACTCCGAAGGGGCAGGTTGTCCAGCCCTACGAGAAGCGCTACCGAGAGCTTGAGGACTTTCTCAGAGCTGAAAGAAGTATAGAGAGATGCTCCATATTTCCAATTGATACCGTTGAGGGCGGCGCAGACGTCATGAAAGACCTTGAAGCTCTTGTCGTTTCAGATGAGATCTCTGTCGTCCAGAATGCGTTTGACATCAATGAGAAGAGAACCCGGAACAAGCTAAGTCGGTTCCACATCGTCGTTGTGCCAAGAGTCAGAACACCCGATGGCAGACCTCTCTCTTCATCAAGGATTCGCGAAGGTGAGAAATTCGATTCAGCCAGTCTCGTATACTAGCATTGCCTTGCACTGTATGGCAGTGCCTTCACATATCGTTCTTTGAACTCAGGATTCCCAGCAAGCTCAACATAGTTGATCCTGCTACACATGGATTCA
>CAYFTD010000396.1:0-3499 GCA_964345915.1 uncultured archaeon | reverse complement strand
TCTGAAGAAACGAATGTGAACCTAGGCACTGATGTCATGGAACCAATAGGCAAGCTGATTGGTGGTGAGGGTGGTGGACATGCAAACGCTGCAGGTGCGAACGGGACGAAGAACAGAGACCACGCACTAGAAAGATCTGTGGAGCTCATTAGAACGACAATCGAGAAGAAAGCAGCACAGATGGAGAAACAGGCTTAGGAGGTTGCAGGTCTGTGGCACTGATTGAGTTCGCTGATTTCAGCTTCAAATACTTGGGGGCGGACTCTCTCGCACTAAGGAAGATCAAAACAACCATCGAAGAAGGCGAATATGTAGTCATCACAGGGCCATCTGGCTGCGGCAAAACAACACTCTGCAGGACAATAAACGGGCTGGTTCCTCACTTTCACCGAGGCTACATCGCAGGTAATGTGATAGTCGATGGGCAGAACACAAGAGAAGCAACTGTTGCCGGGCTAGCTTCAACAGTTGGTCTGGTCTTCCAGAATCCAGCAAACCAACTGGTGACACTCAACGTAGAGAGGGAGCTTGCCTTTGGGCCAGAGAATCTAGGAGTCAAACCCGTTGAGGTCCGAAGAAGAGTAGAGGAGATAATCGAGCTTCTAAACTTGGACTACCTTAGAGAAAAGCACCCCCACGAGATGAGTGGGGGTGAGCAGCAACGATTAGCCATGGGTGCTACGCTAGCACTGAAGCCAAAGGTGCTGGTTGCGGACGAACCCACATCGAATTTGGACCCCATCAGTGCAGAAATGATCCTTGGTATTCTTGCTGACCTCAACAAGGATACTGGTATGACTGTAGTTCTAGTCGAACATCGACTTGATCTTGTTTCCAAGGACGCGTCCAGAATAATCCTAATGGACAAAGGCAGCATTGTGGCAGACGGGTCTCCCCGCGAAGTTCTAACACTGGACATATGCGATGATATCGGTGTGGGAGTTCCAAAAGCAACTCAGATCTACAAACGCCTGCAATCGCGGGGAATAAAGATGCCGCATGTTCCTCTGACTGGAGAAGAGCTGGCTGTTTTTGTCCAGGAGGCAAGGTCAAAATGATTCTGCTCGAGAATCTGCACTTTGCCTACGATGGTATCTACACGGCACTTCGTGGTGCGTCTCTTCAGATTGATGATGGTGAGCGAGTCGCGATAATGGGTGCCAACGGAGCTGGCAAGACCACTCTCATAAAACACATGAATGGTCTGCTTCGACCTCAGAGCGGCAGAGTCTTCGTAAATGGCAAGGACGCGAGGGAGCAATCCATTGCAGAACTCTCGCAAGTGGTTGGACTGGTCTGGCAGAACCCGGACCATCAGTTGTTCTTGGAAACTGTGCGAAAAGAGATTGTGTTTGGCCTGAAGAACCTTGGTTTCAGCAACGAGGAGGCCGATGCACGTTGTGAGCGTACTCTGGCCAGCTTGGGACTTGAGGGGTTCGCAGAGCGTTCTCCATTCGCTCTATCAGGCGGCGAAAGAAAGCGTGTGGCCCTTGCTTCAGTCCTTGCAACTGATCCTCAGGTATTGGCTTTGGATGAGCCAACGATAGGACAAGATGCGAAGCAGAAGGAGAAACTAGCGGAAATCCTAGTGGAATTGAATAGAATTGGCCGCACCGTGATTGTAGTGACACATGATGTTGAATTCGTTACCGAACACTTCACTCGTACAGTGACCATGGCCAACGGTCAAATCGTGGCTGATGGTCCCACGAGCTCAGTTCTGAGCAATGATCTGATATTAGATGAGTGTTCTCTCACTCCGCCTCAACTCACATTAGCAGTTCGGGCGCTCAGTGAGAAGATTCCAGAGATATCTGATCATCTCTTTCTTCTGTCAGAGGTGGAGGATGCGGTTGCTAAGGTTCTTGGAGGTGGCTGATACTGTCCTTTCTTGAAGTGTTTCAGTATACCAGACAGGAGAGCATAGTCCACAATCTAGACCCCCGATCCAAGATGTTTCTCTCCCTCGTGTTGGCTGTCGTTTCGCTAATGTTCCTAGAGATAGTACCCTTGATCATCATTCTAATGCTCTTGGTACCACTGATTGCCGCGGCCAAGTCGCTACGAAGGTGGGCACGCAGTATGAAGGGTCTCTCGTATCTCTTGATCTTCATTATCATATTCAATACTCTACTCTCAACTGTTGCCAATCCCTTTTCACACTCGATTGCCCTCACAATCCGGCTTGTGGCGCTCATGACCTCATTCTCAGTGTTCTTCCTGACTGTCCACCCAGATCAGCTCGCACAAGCTTTGATACAGATGCGAGTTCGGTTTGAGTTTGCATTTGCAATGAGTATGGCAATGAGATATGTTCCTACTCTTGGCCACGAGGCATATGCCATTATGGACGCACAGAAAGCACGAGGAGTTGAGCTTGACAAGGGAAACATTCTACGACGAATTCGCAACATAGTACCAATCATTGTCCCATTGATTATCGTGTCCATTCGGAGAGCTCTCTCTGTTGCTGAGAGCATGGAATCAAGAGGATTTGGTGCCTGCGAGGACCGGACATATATGGAGAGGCTCAAGTTTCGCAAAAGAGACTGGGGTGTCGTCTTGGTGTCGCTTGCTGGTCTGATTCTATTGATTTACGTTAGGTTCTTCGTCCCTCTGCCCGTTTGGATGCTCTGGCAGCTACCCTTCTGAAGTTTCCAGAACGATTTTCTCTGTACATCTACAGATGATTTATCTTAACCCAGAAGCACAGTGAATACCGTTTTGGTGGGCGAGGTGTATGCCACGTAAGAAGTCAACCAAGCTAACGCAACGATCGAAGTACACTGTCAAGAATCTCGTCAACGATTTGAAGAAGATTGGCTGTACTCCGAGAGTCCTAGATACAGTGGGACGAGAAGTTGTCTATTTTGAATGGACGCAGGCCCAGGAGCACCTAGGAGAGGATCACCCGGTCACAATTCATCTTGGCTCATTATTGGGTTTCATGCGTGGTGGCTGTGAAAGGCGGCTCGTCGAAGGTGAGCTTTGGAGGGCTTCGGACACTCCGCAGGCCGCAATCAATGAAGCGGTGAGGGGGGCACCTGGAGAATTCCTCTCATATGAGTTCATCCGGTCTGCAGACCACATTCGAAACGTTCTGAAGTCTGTAATGAATGAACGTGACAGGGAGCTGAAGGCCTTCAAGAGAATCGAGAAAGGAGTGCGCAGGGAGATCAAGGCAGACCCGGAGAATCCTGATCTCTGGAATAAGCTGCGACTACTTCTCTGGATTCTGGGGCGCTACAGAGAGTCGAGTGAGGCGTTCAAGAAGGCTAAGAAGCTAGGCTGGGATAAGTCTACTAGCCAGTTTGTAGCGTTATGAGATAATCAATTCGTTGACCAGCTTTCTTGCAACGTCAGATTAGTCAGATAGGGAGTGTCTAGGTCAAAGCCACAATCCAAGTGATGTCAATGACCACCTTGATTCATTTTCTGAGGCACGCTGAAACTAAGATTGATCCAGACACGCCTTCTTCAAGATGGCATCTGACCACCG
>CAYFTD010000395.1:0-2396 GCA_964345915.1 uncultured archaeon | reverse complement strand
AAGGGTCTTCAAGGGCATGAAACTGAAGTTCAAGGCAGATGTTGACGCTAAGCATGTGATTGAGGTCATCCATTCCATCGGGCCCTCAAGAATCAAGGAGCTAGTCACGCGCCCTCTCACTGGACTTAGAGTTGCTGTTCACTATGGCTGTCATCTTCTGAAACCGAGCAAGAACAGACCCTGGGAACAAACTCAGAACCACACGTTTCTTGATGAGCTTGTGGAAGCTACCGGTGCCTTGAGTGTCAATTACAAGGATAAGGACATGTGCTGCGGGGCAGGAGGCGGTGTGAAGGCAAGCCAAATGACGATGAGTGTGGATTTCGCAAGAGAGAAGCTTGACAACATGAGTGCCGCAGGAGTCGACTGTATCATCAATGTCTGCTCTTTCTGTCATCTTCAGTTTGAACTGTCCCAGCCACAGCTCAACAAGGAGATTGGCGAGGAGAGATACAAGATTCCGGTACTCTACTACACCCAACTACTGGGAACGGCCCTAGGTCTGAATCCCAAAGACCTCGGACTCCACAAGAATGTTGTAGACACTCAACCTCTATTGGACAGGATGCTCGAAGAAACCACATCAGTGCCAAGTCCCTCAAGGTAAGGCTCATATAGCTTGACGTTGCGCCCATGCCCAAGGCAGACAAAAGCTGTCTCCTACAGGCCCCAGAGCCGATAGTCCCAGTTTCGAAGACCTGTGTCAGTGTTTTAGGAGAGTGCGTTGATGGCAACTGCTCGGAAGCCTATAACCCCAAAGCCTCCACGAACACGACAGAAGGTGCTCGTAATTCTTGAGGAACAATGCAAACAATGCAATCTTTGTGTCGAGTTTTGCCCAAAGAAAGTGCTCTGCCTCGATATGTCCAAGTATAACCGCAAAGGGTATCATCCCGTCACTGCATGCGATATTGACGCATGCGTCAATTGTGAGTTCTGTGAGAGAATCTGTCCGGACATGGCGATATTCCTGGCCGACAAAGATGAAGCCCGAAAGGCATACGAGGCCGGAGCCGTGGAAGAGGGGACAGTCATTCCGGAGTTTGATGAAGAAGCAGAGGAGGAGGACTAGTTGCCCAAGCGTGTAATGTTCACTATGGGCGATATCGCATGTGCGGAGGGCGCTCTCAGTGCCGGATGTCGGTACTTTGGAGGATACCCGATCACTCCGGCCACAGAAATAGCCGAATGGATGTCAATGAGAATGCCTGAGGTCGGAGGGGCATATGTTCAGTATGAGGATGAGATTGCCTCTATAACCAGTGTGATCGGTGCTTCTTGGACTGGAACGAAATCGATGACCGCCACATCTGGACCCGGAGTAAGTCTGATGCTCGAGGCGATCGGACTTGCTGTGATGACTGAAACCCCGTTGGTGCTGGTCAACATCATGCGCGGCGGTCCGAGCACTGGCCAACCAACTAAGGGGCAACAGGGCGACGTTATGCAACCAAAATGGGGTAGTCATGGTGACTACCAGATAATCGCACTTACTCCTGCTTCTGTTCAAGAGATGTTCGATCAGACTGTACAGGCATTCAACCTTTCAGAGAGATATAGGACTCCCGTCTTTGTCCTCGCTGATGAAATCGTCGGTCACATGCGTGAACGGTTGGTAATCCCGAGCGAAAAGGATCTGAATCTTGAATACCGAAAGCTGCCGACTGTCGATCCATCGGAGTATCTCCCATTCAAACCAGACGACGATCTTGTGCCACCAATGGCGCTCCTAGGCTCAGAATATCAGTTCTATGCTACGGGTCTGACTCATGATGAACGGGGATACCCAAGTGACAAAGAGCAGGTCCAGATAGAACTCATCACAAGGCTGAACGACAAGATCCTGAAGAATGCGGACAAGATCATTGATGTTGAAGAGTTCATGCTTGACGACGCGAAGATTGTCATCATTGCATATGGCACACCCTCTCGAAGTGCGAAACGGGCAATCAAGGATGCTCGTGAAGAGGGAATCAAAGTTGGAATGCTGAGATTGAAGACGGTATGGCCTTTCCCTGAAGATCAAGTCGCACGAGTGGCCTCACAGGTCGACCATATAATTGTGGCCGAGCAGAATCTTGGACAGATGTACTACATGATCAAGGCCGCCGCAGCGCCAACGAAGATTCATCTGATGGTAAAACCTGCTGGAATGCCACAATTGCCACATGAGATTCTGGAGAAGATTAGAGAGATCAAATCTGCCTAGGCCTCCGCTGGGAGAATCGAAAGAGGTTTCTCAACAGTTTCCTTCAGTCAGCTCAGCTTGATATTGGGTGAGTTGCGACAGGTCTTGAAACGTGAGACTTTCTGAGGGAGTTGATTGTGAGTCCGATTGAAAGCGTGGCTGCAGAGAGAATGTTCAGCGTGTCGGACACGAACGCCCAACCTGCCGC
>CAYFTD010000394.1:0-3417 GCA_964345915.1 uncultured archaeon | reverse complement strand
AACCCTAGCAGATTAAAACCTGATGCAAAAGACACTCTTGAGCAATTGAAGGATCGTGGATATATTCTAGCAGTTTCTACTAACTGGAGTGATCCGAGTGAAACTCTCAGAACCTTGGGAATAATTGGTTTGTTTCGGAGCATCCAATACAGCATTGTGCCAGGATACTGCAAGCCCTCTCCATACATGCTGTTTCAGAATGCACGAGAGATGGGAGTGAACCCATTGAAGTGCGCCTACGTTGGGGATGACATCAAACGAGATGTTCCAGCAGCGAAAAGAGCAGGGATGCATCCTATTCTGGTTGTCAATGAGGGAAATAAGACTCCTCACCATGATGAAGGTGTGTCAGTCATTCACAAATTGAACGAGTTGCTCGTGCTTCTTGCGTGAACACGATGATTCCTACCTGCGAAACTCCGACTAAAGAAACACAATCATTTGGGGTCCTCAGGAAAATAGGCCAGCAGCCCATGTTAACTGGTTCATAAGTGACAACCCTTTTCAGTCAGTTTGGATTGATGTTCCGGGTGAATCGTTAGAATCGCGATTCGGAGGTACTCGGAAAATGTCACAAGGTTATGGCAACACAATGGTGGTGCTCGTGCTAATCGTTGGTCTAGCCGTTGGACTTGGGGTTGGTTACTTCATACCAGGACTAACCGCTCCTCAAGACGACTATGACGTTATCATGGCACGCGGTACGATTGTTGTAGGAACCAACTCAGGTTGGCCGCCATTTGAAATGGTCAATACGACCACAAACGAGCTGGAAGGGTTCGATATTGACCTGGCTGAATACGTAGCAGCCGATATGGGGGTCACAGTAGATTGGATTGACATGGATTTTGATGCTCTAATAGCTGCATGTCAAGGCGGAACAATAGATATGATCGCATCAGCGACATTCATCACGAGAGCACGCGCTGCGGTTCTTCAACCACTCGTGTGGTACATTCGTACCAACGAGGTCATTGTCACGACGGCAGCTTCTAACCTAACAATCACATCTCTAGATGATTTGGTTGGTTTGAACGTTGGAGTTCAGACTGGAACTACAGAAGATGAGGCTTTGTCAGCTATCACCGGTATGGAACCAACACTGACCAGATATCCACTCGTTGAAACAATGTTTCAAGACTTGGACACTGGTACTCTTGATGCAGTATTCGTTGACGAACCAATAGTTGGTCTGTATGGTACAGTATACAGCATCAAGATAATCTTCACGCGACCTGCTCCACCAACAGCATTCTACATCAGATATGGCAGCGACAGGCTTTCGGCGGCAATAAACAGCGCGATTGCTGAAGGATTTGCCGATGGATCTATAGACGCAATGATTTCCAAGTGGTTTGGGTGATTTTTGTTGCAAGAGGCTCAGAATCTATTTGATATTCTCATATTGATTATGGTTCGGGGCCTCCCAACCACTCTTGCCCTCACTCTATTGGCGCTGGCAGTTGGTCTTGGCATTGGAGTTGGCCTAGCGTTATTGCGCGTATATGGGCCAAGAGAAATGCGGTGGGTTGCTCAAGGATATGAAACAGTCTTTCGTGCAGTTCCACTACTAGTTCTTCTAATGGTTTTTGGCATTGGACTATCAGCGTGGTTTGCATGGGCTGGTACTGGGATTGGTGCGCTGTTCGTTGGTGCTGTGGTTGCGCTTGCTTTGAGAAGTGCAGCATATCAGTCTGAGATATTCCGGGGCGGAATCCTGTCTGTTGACCCGGGACAGATGATGGCTGCCCAATCGGTAGGGATGAATGATCTACAAGCTACGCGGCATATCATCTTGCCACAAGCATTCCGACTCTCTCTACCGGGATGGGCAAATGAATACGCAGTCGTGATAAAAGACTCTTCACTTGCTGTAGTAATCGGTGTACAAGAGATGTTTTATCAAAGTGAAGCGTTCCGATGGGAGAGTCCCGAGCTCTTTTTTGGAATCATACTGGTAATCGCAATCATCTACTTTGCATTCACATATCCCGTGACGAGATATGTAGGAGAAACTATGACTAAGAAACTAAGGGAACTTGGGCTTGGAGGCGGCCGGTATTGACAAATGTTCTAGAGATACGAGATGTCTGGAAGGCATACGATCAACTTGAGGTCCTCAAAGGAATCTCATTCAATGTTGCAGAGAGAGAAGTAAAGGTTGTGTTCGGACCTAGTGGATCTGGAAAGAGCACGCTCCTGAGAGTCATCAACATGCTCACGCCACCCGACAAGGGAGAAGTGCTTCTTCGTGGAGAGAGTCTTATGGAACCAGGTGCGGACCTTGGCAAACTCCGGGCACGCATCGGGTTTGTATTTCAGCATTTCAATCTATTTGCCCATCTTAGAGCGGTAGACAATGTGAGCATAGGACCTCGCCTTGTACTTGAAATGACAAAGGAGGAAGCTCAGGATCTTGCTCATAGGGCATTGGCGAGGGTCCGAATGGAGGATTGGAGTCACCATTATCCTGCAGAACTAAGTGGAGGCCAACAACAACGCGTTGGCATTGCACGGTCATTAGCCATGAATCCAGACGTCATTCTGTTCGACGAGCCAACGTCTGCCCTGGACCCTGAGCTGATAGGTGAAGTATTGCAGGTCATGCTCGATCTCGCAAAAGAAGGCACAACAATGATTGTTGTTACGCATGAAATGGGATTCGCACGTGCTGTCTCTGATGAGATGATCTTCATGGATGAAGGGGTGATTGTAGAGAGAGGTACGCCACAACACTTCTTCAGGAATCCAGAAACGGAACGGGCACAGCGATTTCTGACAAGACTTGAGGTGCTGTATGGTCAAGCAGAAGAAGAATGAGTAACTGGAGGAATCCAACTGGCGACTATTCCGTCATCAACGACCATTGGCATGCTCCAAATCGAGCAGTATTATGATGACTTAGTCAACGGATTCGTAATGACGATGGGGCTCTATATCTTCGCCCTCCTTCTGGGGCTTGTTCTTGGCATCTTCGTAGCTATTTTTCGACAATATGGAGGCCCGGTTTCGTCCAGGATTGCCACTGCGTATGTCGAGATTCTCAGAGGAACTCCATTACTTGCTCAGATCATCTTGGTCGTCTATATTCCCCCTGTACTCAATGTCTTCCTAGAGAGTCAAGGATGGGCGCCAATTGATTTCTCGTGGCAAGTCATCCTCCCGGATTTCTGGGGAAATCCCCAGAGGGTACTTAACTCAAGGATTCTCCTGTGTGCGATTACATTGGGTCTGAACAGTGCTGCATATCAAGCTGAGTTCTTTCGCGGCGCTATGGGTTCTATAGCCGCGGGACAGTCTCTTGCTGCTCTATCCATAGGAATGACGAGGCGGCAAGAAATCAGACATGTGATGCTCCCGCAAAGTCTCCGACGTGCAATTCCTGCTTGGGCGAATGAGGCAGTCTATCTTCCCAAG
>CAYFTD010000393.1:0-2045 GCA_964345915.1 uncultured archaeon | reverse complement strand
ATGCGAGGAACTGGTAGAACTCGCCTTCCCCCTCAAACTCTAATGAAACCTCGATGGATCCTAGAGGTGGGTCTTCTTCTTTGTCATCAATCAGTCTTAGTTTTCCATGATACGCAGCTTGCTTGTCAAAGCAGATGGTGGTTTCTCTCCCGTCCCAATTAGATAAAAGCTTCGAACGAACTGCGTCAATTATCCGAAATGCATGAATCCTCTGTCTAACAAGGTCAAGAGAGTTTCTCTTCTTTGGCAAGATTATGACAAGGTGATCTTCTTCCTCATTGAACGGAGGGTCCAGAGCGAATAGATTGCTTAGTGCTGTTTCAACATGCTCTCGAGCCTCAGTTGGATAAACAGGCGATCTGATGGTCACTTGCATATCAGACAAGCCTCTTTATGAGCTGCTCTGCCTTCCTCTCCAAATCACTAAGTGTTCCCTCATTGATAATCACAATGTCACTTAGTGCTATTACTGCTCCAAGTCCAACCGATATCTCTCGGAGATCGCGTTCCCTAAAGACCGTCCAGTCTTGTGGGTCGTCCTCTCGACCTCGCTCTCTCAGTCTTGAGAGTCGTGTCTTGGGAGAAGAGTGTATGCTGACAATCCAGACCTTCTCAGCATAGCCATTAAACACGTCTACCTCTGCAAGGCTTCTGCACCCTTCGATGACGAGTAGTTCTGAGCTGGACTTCTTCAAGCTCTCCACGCAGCGTTTCGCCACTGCGCCAGGCCCATCACGTTTACGGAGCTCTAACATAACTTCTCTTGTGTTCACAGGATTGGCCTCTAGGCCGCGTGATTCGACTTCGCTGCGAATGACGTCTCCCATTATGATTACAGGAACCCCTACCTTACGGAACGCATCGGCCACAGTGCTTTTTCCAGAGCCAGGCATTCCGGTCAGTATTAGAAGCTTCATGATCGAGGTCACCTGGATGTGGGTGTCCAATTCCAACATACTGCTTAATCCTTGTGGTCATACAAGAGCGGTCTGTTGGAATATGGTTGCTTGGGTGTCTAATCCTGAAGCCACACGATATATCAATACGGCACGTCCTGAAATATCGACTCGGAGATGGCATTATGTCTAGACCTGTCAGGGTATTTCTGAGTGTGGATATCGAGGATGATGTTCTAGTATCAAGGATTGCTCATATCCAACAGAAACTGGATAAACAGGCTGCTAAGCTGAAGCTGATCGAATCTGACAACCTTCATTTTACGCTTCGATTCTTTGGGGATACGCCTGTTACGAAGATTGACCGGATTGAGGAAGAGCTGCGAAAGAGTGAGTTCAATCCGTTCGAGATTCGAATTGAGGGTGTCGGGGCGTTCCCTAGCAAACGACGACCAAATGTCATATGGGTCGGTGTGACTCAGAATGAGGAACGGTTTGTCAGACTCAAACGAATGACAGATGATCTGCTGGGAAACTTGGGGTACCCCCCTGACAAGAGGTTTCATACACATGCCACCATTGCGCGAGTTCGCTCTGTCAGAGACCGCGAGCGGATACAAGACAATCTTGACAGACTGGCCAACGAATCAGTTGGCACCATGTCAGTGTACAGCTTCAGGTTGACAAAGAGTACTCTGACTCCGACAGGCCCAATCTATGAAACCCTGTGGGAAGTGAAAGCCAAGTAGCCAATTGAAATCTACTGGCGGCATCGATTTTTGGGTCGTTTATAAGTACCAGACTAGACTAGTCTTCGATGGGTCCGGTGCCATGGGGTATGAAACACTGTCCCTTGTTGGCACCGGTTCTCTCCTCTCTTCTGTTGGTATTTGCTTGGTCCGCTATGCAAACATGAGTTTCTCAGAAACAAAATGATGTAAATGGTGGGCCGGGGGAGACTTGTTCCAACCGGGGTGCTCCCGGGTTGATTGAACTCCCGATCTCTTGCATTCTGTGACTCAGGGGCCATGACCCTTAGTCGCCCCAAGCAAGAATCATACCAAGCTAGACTACCGACCCGTGACTTGGTTTCGTTGACTGGCGTCAAGATAAAGATTGTTGCACGAACAACTCTTGGAACACGTGTTC
>CAYFTD010000392.1:0-1700 GCA_964345915.1 uncultured archaeon | reverse complement strand
AGTTGGGTCAGTATTGCCCCCAGCTTCCCAGCTTTGTTCAGAGGCGAAAGGAGCTGAAGGAAGGTTTTGATGTCCTCATCTATACCAGCGTCTGGATCTAGCTTCTTTGTATGGGTTATGAGTTTCGGCAGCTTTGCTGAGAAGACAAAGTCACTAGGTGAAGCCTTCATAAGACCATAGATCATGCCGCGGCTTGGGTAACGGTAGAAAGTCGAGTTGATCTCAGCTGTTCTGAAGAGCCTCGAATATTCCTGAAGTTTCTTCTCCCGCTTGACATAGAAAGGCCCTATCCACTCCTCATAACTCCAGCCGGATGTTCCAAGTAGAATTCTGTCGCCAAGAGTATCCTCCTTTTCTTCTTTCCCCAAAGCAGTCACCAATGGGCGAAGTAATCTTCTCCCGACAAATTATGAAGGAGCGACTAATTAAACAATTAGTCCGGGAAGGTTCAAACGTACTCAGATAGGTCTCTCTGTCCTTGCCTGTCCCATATTTCTGCGATCTCTTCCTCTCTCAAGCTATCATCATCAAGGAAGACCATCTGGCCATAAACTCCGTCGTATCCAGGAATCACCTTGACTTTCCCCTCTCTGACTCTTACAATGGCGTCGGCGATCTCTGCTTCGACACATTCTTTCAGCTCCTCCGACTGAGCATACATGAGAACCGTATATTCATCGCCGAACTTCGCGACAAGTTTGTTGTAAACCGTCCAGACACTACTTGCACCTGGATATGTGACGCCCAGGATCGTCGATATAATCTCTGAGAGAGGCAACAGACGCACAAATCCTGGAAAACCTTCAGGCTGATAGCCTACAGGCCGATCAGCCAATTCCTCCACCCGTTGCTCAACCCCTTTTGTTAGCTGCCTTCGGCAGATGGGACAACGATTTCGCAGTTTCATCGCCCTTTGAGGCGGAAGCGAGATCCGGCATCTTCTGTGACCGGTCCAATGATACTTTCCATACGCAGGATCCGTTTAGATCGTGAATCTGATGCGGCTAGGGTCCTTCTTGGAGAGGGCGTCAACTATCTCGTGATAAGTTAACTTGTCAAGCTCAAACACGTTGGCTTCTCTGCCGATCCTCCAAGGCCATGGGGAGTGGCAGTCGCTGTTAGAGACTAGCGCGTATTTGTCTAGGGCGCTGAGGCGCCAGTTCATAGGTGGATCCGAGGATACGCCTGTCTCCAGGGCCTTTATGTGCTTTGTCATGTCTTGGTAGCAGTCTTCGATTCTGTCGAACCCGCTTAACGCTCCGAAAAGGCTGAACCAAGGAGTCCATACATGAGCTGGGATGACGAAATTCTTGCTGGAGACCTCCATGATCTCTTCTACAAGCTGCGGAGCAGTCATGTCCAGCACTGGTCTTCCATCAGACATTAAGTCACCGTAGCGGGAAAGCCTATCATTTATCTGGTCTGCTATCTCCAAACTGGGCAATAAGATTAGGTGGTGTATCTTCTTATCGGTGTTGCCAATGTTGAAGATCGTGCAGACCTCTCCTGTGATCATGTACCGAAGAGAGGAATCTGGTTTGCTAGCTGGTTTATAGAGTTCTTCCTCTGAAGCGTCAACGAGATCATCCTTCAATTCTCTGTGCCATTTTGGGTGGGTGAAGTCTCCCGTGCCAACCAACGTCAAGCCTTTTGTTTCTGCAAAACGGGTTATCTCATCTATGTTCATTCTCATGCTGGTC
>CAYFTD010000391.1:0-3028 GCA_964345915.1 uncultured archaeon | reverse complement strand
GGAAGCCGTCGTGGTGGTGGCGGCTACGGTGGCCGCAGGCGCAGGTACTAGAGAGCACCAAGAATACTAGCAATCCTATGCAACTCACAACAGTTGCGAAGACGAGCACTCGACTAAGATTGCTCGTCAAACCTTTTCTTTTTCATACCTCATGTCATGTTGTACAGAACATAGCCCACGGGTAGTAATTTGAGTTCCATCAGAACCTAGAGATTACTCGAAAACCCGCTTGGTTCAGGTCGTAAGCCATATAACGAGGGCACATCTAGCGCCTCACATCGCCGGGACAGAGGAGTGTCTGATTTGAGCGATCACAAGAAGCTATACGACCAAGTCTTCAATCTCATTGAAGAACACGATACGTGGATGCAGAATACCATCAATCTCATTGCCTCCGAGAATGTTTCATCTCCAGCCGTCAGGTCGGCCATAGTCTGCGACTTCAGAGACCGCTATGCAGAAGGCTGGCCAGGAGAGAGAGTCTATGCGGGTTGTAAGCACATTGATGAGGTTGAGATAATAACAATCGACCTCGCGAAGAAACTGTTCAAGGCAGAGTTCGCGGATGTCCGGCCAATCTCGGGAGTCGTCGCGAATCTAGCAATGTATACTGCAGCGATGGAGCCGGGAGAAAGAATGATGGCACTTTCAATCGCTCATGGTGGCCACATCTCTCACGCAAGGAAGAGCCTAGGCGGGACGGCTGGCGCCATCAGAGGCCACAAGGTTCGTAACTGGGTCTTTGATGATAAGGAGTTCAATATTGACGTCGATGCTAGTATGAAGCTGATCAGGAAGCTTCATGACAGAGGGGACGAGATCAAGTTCCTACTGTTTGGCGGCAGCGTGTTCCCTTTCCCTCATCCAGTCAAGGAGTTCCGTGACGTTGCAGATGAGTACGGAATGACAATTGGCTACGACTCTGCTCACGTAACGGGTCTGATTGCAGCTGAGCGGTTCCAGGATCCTTTCGGGGAAGGAGCTGATATAGTCACCGCATCTACTCACAAGACTATGCCTGGTCCTCAGCATGGCTTTGTCCTGTCACGAGAAGAGTTTGCAGAACCCATCAAGAGAGCATCTTTTCCAGGACTACTCAGCAACCACCACCTTCACAATGTTGCGGGCCTCGCCGTTGTTCTCGCAGAATTGATGGAATTTGGTGTGGAGTACATGGACCAGATTCTGAAGAACGCCAAGGCACTAGCACAATCACTCCATGAAAGAGGATGGAGTGTCATTGCAGAACACAAAGGCTTCACGGAGTCTCACGTCATTCTGGTGGATGTAACGGAAACCCCGATGAAGGACGGTAGAACCGTAGAGGAAGAGCTTGAGGATGCCAACATCGTGCTCAACAGAAACCTTCTTCCTTGGGACAAGAAACGTGGACGAGACTACAGGACGCCTGGAGGCATCCGGCTTGGGACGAGTGAGCTGACCAGGCTAGGCATGAAAGAGTCTGAGATGGATGCAGTGGCCGAATTCATGCATCGCCTTGTGATGAAGGGGGAGAAGACTAGCAAGATTGCAGCCGAGGTGTCAGAGTTCCGAAAGGACTACCAGAAGGTACACTATGCCTTCGACACTGAAACTGATGCATACGCACATCTGAGGTTCAAGTAGGGCCTATGCTTATGCAGGCCCGTTTCTGAGGGATGAGAATGGACACCAGAGAAGCACAAGACATGATGCGAAGGATCTACTTCAAAAGAGATGAAGAGAGAGGCGTTGAGAGAACACTCCTGCGAACTTTCCATGAGCTTGGAGAGCTCAGTGATGCGATTCTAAGGGAGAAGGGCCCTGAAGCAATCAATGATGAGATGGCGGACGTCTTCGCTTGGCTGTGTTCATTGGCCAATCTTCTTGACGTTGATCTCTCAGATGCGTTGGTCAAGAAGTACAATAACGTGTGTTCAAGATGCGGTGATTCGCCCTGTGTATGTACTGACTCACCGTAGGTATGAGGGCCCCTTCTGGAAATCGTCACTTCTTCTTGTCAGGAGTAACGAGGTTTGGTAGGCGTTCCTCTTTCTCGTCACTATTCGATCTCTTGAACCCACATTCTAAGGGCATATGGGTATTTGTTGAGAATGTTCATTCTGGCCTCTTGTTCGTCTTGTGCCTGAACAATCTCACGAACGTTGCGGTCCCGGAACTCAACGAAGACGTTGAATGATCGCCCGACCTCTCTGTTCCATCTCTCCCGATACCGTGATTTCCTTAACTCCTGTTTCTTTGATTCCTTCATTCGTGATGGCCACAGGAGGTAGAGGAGCGTTCCAAAGATTACAAAGAGGGCTGATAGAATGATTTGACCTACGTCCATTCTACTAAACCTCCCCCGTTCTTTCCGTGCTCTAACAAGCAGATTAGAATTGACATACCCAGTGAACTGACTATCTGTAATGGCGTGCTCATTATACTCACCCATCTCCCGGCTTGGGTGGCTAGGCTGGCATATCTCTATTTACTGTTTGGACTAATAAGGATTTATGAGACCTGATGCGAGTTCTTTCCACTAAATGGATCTATCGCCATCTCCGATCTCCGTTGTGTCAGAAACAATCTTCCATTCAACACTCCAAGCTCTGGCTCAGGAGAGGTTCATGGGCCACCTGCTCCAGCTCTTCTAGACGCTGGTATGTCGGAAGGATTAAAAACTCAGGACTGGCCTTGTTGGCCATCCAGGAGATGCAATGGAATGCCAAAGACCGCCAAGAAACGTAGGAAGAAGAGAGGCGAAGGCCCAATGCCATCGGGTGGCGCCGGTCTAATTCGCTTCTTCGAGGACGAAACGCCTGGGATAAAGGTAGGTCCGACCTTGGTGGTCATATTCGCGGCGATAGTCGTAGCCGTGACCATCATTGCTCATATTGCAGATGGATTTGGCCTGATTTAGTGCGTCCTGTGCCACAGCTCCATTGTGACATGCCCTAAGGATTATAAAGAACTGAAGGTCGGGTCCCAAGGCCCAAGACTGGTGATTCTCACATGAAGATCAAGAGCGAGATGAACAAGTACTGTC
>CAYFTD010000390.1:0-4468 GCA_964345915.1 uncultured archaeon | reverse complement strand
TGAATCCTCTATCTGCACGAAGAATATCTCAAGTGGATATAATGCCCCAGCAGACGGGACTGCTCTAAAGACCGAACCGCGCGTAATGCCCTGTATCGCCCAGAGAAGCTGCGAAACTTCATCGATCCTGATCCGGTGGTCGTTCAAGGCGCTTGAATAACCAGGACTTCTCATTGCTATGCCTAGTGGCACACTACCTATGATATCAGGTTCCGGCAGTGCGATTACAATCACGTCTGGCCAATATAGCGGGGGGAGAAGCAACGGTGGGACCACGACTACCAAGACCACCAGCAACAGGAGAGATACTCCAATCAGTTTGGAATGTTTCCGTGCCTGAAGCACGATTATCGCACACCTCAGATATGACTAGTCTTGTGACATACTTCCACGCTGAGCTTAAAGATATGATGTCAGTTCCCAGAGATTCCAGACACTATGGTGTGTGCTCAGTCAATGCTTTCTTATGCCTAAGCGCATGAAAGGAATGCAGGGAAATGGGGCATAGGATTCGAAGGAAGCTTCGTGAGGACCGAATGCTCGCTATGAAGGAACGTCAAAACATCGACATAAGTTGCCAGCAGACGCGATTCGACATCTTCAACAGGTTTCTGGCTGATTCTAGGCCATCAGTTTGGATTCTCCCAGTCAATCCTTTCCGCCTGGCTGGGGAATCAATCGATAGAGTGCCACGAGAAACAATAACAGCAGCACGGCGACAATCAGGATGCCATAATACACACTCGTGATGCTCTGTAGGAAGAGCGGCTCGTAGAGCATTGGAACGAAGGAGATTCCGAAGAAGTTTGAGAAGGAAACCGCCCCTGACAATGCACCCCTTCTCTCAGGAGAAAGAATCTGACTGTAGTATATCAGCGCCGGAAACAGAGTTCCACCGGCCCACCCATCCACGAAGAGAGCAATGCCCACAAGCGGAATAGCAGACTGTGTTGTTATGTCACCAATGGATACCAGGAGTAGAATCGCGCTCAGCAGAGCCACAATTGCCAGTCCCAGTAGTCCTCCCGTACCACGTTCTTTCGCAACTGCACCGAAGACAATCCCTGCAAATGCACCTGAGATTCCGGCTCCCAGAAGAAGAATCCCAACAATGTCCTCTCCGATGGCTCCTGCCAACCCGCGTGAAGTCCAGATAAGGGTTCCAATGTAGCTCATTGATACCATGAAGGCAGAAACCAGAAGTATCAGAACTACAGGCCGTCTTATTTCGAGGTTTAGGTTTCTAAAGAGCTGACGAAGTCCTGAGCCCTCTGTTACTTTTCTTGATGGACGCTTTGAGAGGTATATGGAAACCATTCCGACAATCACAATTCCCAGAAACAAGAAGTAGAAGCTCCTCCATCCAAGGCCTACCATAAGTCCTGCAATAAAGGGACCCACGCCAACACTCAGGGCGGCCAGTGCCCCTGCAATTCCCATCCTCTTGGGAATCTCCTGAGGCACAATTCCGTCCGTGAGCAAAGCTATGAGGACAGGATTCACGAAGCCGAATCCCAGCCCGGACAGCAGGTTTCCCAATGTGAATATCTCCAATGTTCCAGCCCAACCTGTAACCACAAGACCCAGCGCATAGACTACAAGACCAGTAGCTATTACTGGAACCCTGCCATATAGGTCGGAAAGCGCTCCCGAGAAGAGCTGCACAATTGCAAAAGGAAACATGAATGCAGGCACCGCAATGAGAACCGCTGTTGGGTCGATGCCAAACTCTGTCGCAATCGCACCAAGCAGGACGAGTACGGCATTGCCCACTAAGGGGCCGACGGCGAAGAGCAGGTACGCTACAATCTCCAATGTTCTATATGATGCACTGCTATTCGATTTCATTTCATCACCACGATAGTTGTCATGTCTTCTCTACCAAGATGGCACAACTCGCCCATTCCGCTTCATCAAATAGACTCCATACCCCGGTGGGTATTTCGAGAAGTCGGGTTTCTTTGTTCCGGAAATCCGCTCGATCTCAAAATAGTTTCCAAAGCGTCGCTCAACCTCACCAGGTCTCATTGCCATCCTATCGAAGAGAGGGCCTTCCCACCAGCGAGGGGGCCACTCGAAACAGAAGAGCAGGAAGAGTGTGTTAGGGTGAGTTAGTGGGAGCACATTCTTCACATACAGATCACGATCTTTCGGTGATAGATCATCAAGCGTACCATAGTCTACTAGCAAATCGAAGGTTCCCGTTATATGACGCAAGTCGGTCAGATCATCCACTATGAAATCCACTGAAACGCCAGCCTTACGTGCCTTGGCACGTCCCAACTCGACTGCAGACTTCGCATAGTCCACGCCTGTTACATCGAAACCGTGTTTTGCCAAGAATATACAATTGCTGGCGGTGCCACTACCTAGGTCAACGGCTCGGCCTGGTTCTATACGGCCGCACTTCACCAACTCGACCAACTCGGAACGCGGTCCAATATCCCAAGGCATGAGTTTGTAACGATAGCCAAACTCGTAGAACCACTTTGCCAGCTTTTTTCCAAGCATTATGGAACACAATCCCGAGGCCGCCCAACTGTGAGCACGAAAACACTGATATTCACGATAGTTAATTGAATATGAATCTTCGCATTTGTAGTCTATCAACTACCCTACTAGCGCTTCTGGCGACTACTGTAGTCTATTTCAGTTCGTGTCTATACTCCGGTCGTCATTCTTCCTGAATCTCTGTGACAGTTGTTCATGGACGATACGTAAACTGGTGGCGATGGAGGGATGAATTAGCTGCAACGGCTAACACATCTTCCTCCATCGTCAGCACAAATACAGCACGAGTAACCAATCAATCATGGATTCGTAGGGCATTGCCGTCCTTCAGAAACCTGCTTTACCCTAACCCTTGGCCTTCTTGATCATTGACTGGAAGTCGGGCTTGGTCAGATTGAGCTTCTCATGTGCCTTCTCAATTCCGCCCAGTATCTTCTGACGTCTTTCCTCTGGCCAGTCAATTACGGCCTCTACCATGCCTTGATAGATGGAGTTGTCATCCTCCTTCGATAGCAGTGAACCAGCCTTCACTCTCCCGAGGATTATCGCCTGTCTCTCTTCCTGTGACCGTTCAGAGAGAGTTTCTGCAAGAGAGCCCAAAAAAGTGGTCCTCCGCTTCGAATCGAGCTTGGATAGTCCTTGAAGTATGCCCTTGATACTCTGAACCCTTTGCTCATCGGGCTGAGAGGCTATCATCTTCAATCGTTCAGTGAGGAGTGCATGACGTTGTTCTGATGGCGCATCTGCGATCATCTTGGTCATGCCGTACGCATCAGTTTCTTGACTCGTTCTAATCACCTCGTGTTTTCTTCTTCTTTCGTAGGGCAGATGACAGTCGCCACCAGCCCACGTTGGTCCTTAACTATAGTTAAATTCTTTAATATGTGTTTTGGATTTGTGATGTCCAGTGCTCGCAATGGGTCATTACCTTCAGAACGCATCATTTCAGACGGAAGCTGGGGCTGCCATTTGCCTCCAGATTAGTTTCAAGGAATCGGTATTCTAGTTCTCTGCCCCAAGCCACAGATTATTACTCTTCTACTTCTTCTAGCTGTCAACTCTCAAAGGGGTTTCCAGGCTTGTCCGAGAAGGCAGATGGGGAAGAGAACTTCACGTTTAGGAAGACTACCGACCGCGAACCACAGACTATTCCACACTTGGTGTATGGGTTTGAAGGGTGCGGTGCCATGTGGACGTTCTACGAGCATGAAACGGATGCGTTAGAGTCCGCACAGGAGAATCAGGTCTTTGAGTTTACTATTGAAGATGCGTGGGCAAGGGACAATGCCCGGCGAGATGAGCTCGGTTTCTCGAGGATTTCATTTGAACAGTTCTTGGACTGTATCAAAACCCGTGAGCAATGCCACCCCACTGATCCGGACTGCGACGGCAACTGACTCTTCTCAAGGGCAGAGGTATCCTATAGAATTGAACTTTCTACTGAGATTTGCCTCTATAGGAAGACGCATAGATTATTAACAATAGTGAAGTCGTAGTGATTTCTATGGGTTTCGAAGACAACCTCCGCGTGGTAGAACAGGCACTTGAGGCCTTCAACTCTCATGACATGGACGGATTTGTTTCTTTCATGTCAGAGTCAGTTGTCAACTACATGCCTGGCCGGACCGAACCGCTCAGGGGCCCCATCGAAGTGCGTGATGACAACATCGCCTTCGTGGCCGCTTATCCAGACGTTCGTTTCGAGAAGACTGGGACTTCTGGTGAAGGCGACTTGGTCCACATTGATGGTATTGTCAAGGGCACACATGAAGGTCCCCTTAGAGGACCTAACGGCGAGCTAATTCCACCGACACACAAACCAGTTCAAGTTCCTGCACGATTTACAGTCCGTGTCGAGAATGGCAAGATTACAGAGATACGAGAGTACCTTGATCAGTTAGAGTTCTTCAGGCAGCTTGGATTGACTGAATAAACAACAAGTTCAGCTAATGGTCAA
>CAYFTD010000389.1:0-4499 GCA_964345915.1 uncultured archaeon | reverse complement strand
GGCAGGGAAAGAGAGAGGGGCATATTCGAGGGTACATCCCTCATCACGAATACAAGCAGATGCAATGATGTTGTCCCCAAGCTCAATGGACTCTTGAAAGGTAGCGCAAGAGCCAATCCTGATGAAAGTGTCAGCTCCAATGGCCGCAAGCTCCTCAACGGCCGTGATTGTTGAGAAGCATCCCATGCCCGTGGACATTACACTAACAGGAATGCCTCGATACTCCCCAGTGAATGTTAGATACTCCCGATTGAATGCCTTTTCTTCAGCCTCATCAAACAAAGAGGCGGTGATTCTAGATCTTTCAGGAGGACCAGGTAAGAGAACATACCTGGCCACATCACCATCTGTAAGTTGCAGATGAGGCACCTTACCATCAGGGTTCCTCATTACTCTCTGATGCGCCATGCCCAGACTGTACGATATGCTACACTTAAGCCCTATCTCTCCATCGGGAGATCTGTTCAGATATTTGGTACATTAGTGGAGGAGCATTTACATCGTTCTAGCTACAAGTACAGTAGTCAGAAGACTATATGATCAGCGAATGACAATCTCATTTGTGACTCCACAGTATGCACACTGAGCGGTAGCCATTCCGACTCTGACTTCAAGCGAGCCTCCACAGTTTTGGCAGAAGAATGCGTCGGTATCAAGCGTCTTGTCAGACCGTCTAGAACTACGAGGCGTTCGCTTCCGTGTCTTCAAGCCGTCTTCGATACCTGTGCCGTACAGGAAAGCTGGACAACAAACGATCATTGGAATCAGAAAGGATAGTGTGACAATGTCTAATGGAGATGAAACGAAAACTGGTGAGAAGACGAGAAGCACAGAAAAGACACAGAGAAGAGCTCCGACGATGCTACTCCCAAGTGTACCCGCGGATCGGCACCCCTCGGAACACCATGGTCCTCCTTCACCCTTCACCCAATAACTGCTTTCAGCTGTTCCGCACCATTGACATCTCATCACACTTGACCTGTCGACAGCAATGTAGCGGTGACTTGGAGGTGTCAATGTACTCCCCGATATTCAATGCTCTCATAGTAAGATAAAGTCTTTCACAAACTCCCACGTCGTTCTATAGAATCTAGCTCTCAGTCGCTGGAACACAACGGTCTATTAGACTTACGAGAAATCGAGGAGCACCTACGCTTTCTGTTATACTCAAAGGAACTCTATATAGGAGAGTTGTTTCAGCGACTTCTGCACCACAGACGGAGTTCTGACTATGCCGAAGATTGAAGTCGTCTTCACTACGTCACATGGATGGGAGCAGTACATCCAAGTAGATCTTGGTGAAGACCTTCTTGACGTGCACTTGTCGGACCTTGATATTGAGTCGATAGATCTTTCCCAACTCGCTCCAGCTATTAACCTTAGAACTCTAAATTTGAATGGAAACAGAGTCAGCAAGCTGGATCTGACTCCTCTGAAGCACTGTGAACATCTTGAGTCCCTCATTCTGTTTGAGAACAGCCTGAGCACACTTGACCTCTGGCCCCTGAGCTCGTGTAAGAACCTCAGAGACCTCTGGCTCTTTGATAACACGTTCGAGTCAATCGATCTGTCTCCTCTCAGTTCATGTGTGAATCTGAGTTGGCTCTCGCTGGCGAACAATTATCTTTCCAACTTGGACTTGACTCCACTGGGCTTCTGCAAGAACCTCCGATACTTGGCACTTCAAGAGAACCGGATCCTAGAGTTGGATGTTACCCCGCTGTTCAACTGCCAAGAGCTTTCAGAGTTGCATTTCGACATGGACATTGCATTGTGGGCCAGCCGAATTCCTGAATATGTCGGGTCGAATCACGTCCTATCTCAATTGGCGCAACGCTTGGAAATGTCTTGAGGATTTCTACATCGCCATTGCAGATCTTCGCCGCAATTCTCAAGATGATAGACCAATAGTGGAGCAACAATCGGATGAGTTCGCAGCTCACTAGGAAGGGGTGCCACCAGTCTTCTACTAGTAGTACCGAAGCGTCAGAGTGAGATCTACGTCCCAAACGTCAGTCTTACTCGAAGCTGAGAAATACACTACCCAGACATAGGTTGAAGCATAGTCATAGAGATCTATGTAGGCGTCGACAGAGTTTGCGTAGGTCCCCTCTCCCACAAGATACGGAGCCCGACCAGCGAACGATAGCATATCAAACGTCGCGAGATCCAGTTCGTAAACGGCAATGTGGATTTCAACACTGACTGCATCACTCCCAGTGTCATCGACAATGACTTCAAAGAGCAAATCAGGCAAAAGACTACCCTGAGCCTCAGAAGCAGAAACAGAGAACTCCTCACGGTAGATCCAACCAGGGTAAAGGTCGACGTCGAAGTTGTTCCAGCTTCCGATTTCTCTCTCGCCCGCGACACCGCCATTACCCAGGAATCCTAGAAAGACCACCAGAACTCCTGCTACAACCACAATGGCGATTATTAGACCGACAATGAGATTCCTGCCGAAGCCAGGGCCTCGTGATGGCCTTTCGGGCTCAACATAGTCTGGGGGTAGTGGTATCTCTGTCAACGTCAGACCTCCAGCTGTAAAGGATACTCAGTCGTAGCATGACCCACTTATTACGGTTTTCGAATCGCACTCTCGTTTACGACGATGGCCTGAGACTGATTCGTTTGGTTTCAAATGTACTTCCTGACCTGAGAGCTGAGAAAGCCTGCAACGTCTGAAAGTGAGAAAGGCCAAGCGTAGACTATCTCAATTCCTTCAAATCTCCCTCGTGCCTTCTCGATGGCTTCAGGGATGTCCCCCTCTGAATGCTCTCCCCCAGGTGTCATCATTGGCGTCGTAACCACAATCCTAGCGGGACTACTCTGGGATGCAATTTCAATAGCATCCGTGACCGATGGCGCACAGAACTCGTTGAATCCAACAACAACGTTGCATCTGGTTTCTGAGGATATCTCAGTGGCAAGTCTAAGCGAGGCATCCCAGAATGGATCGTTCTCCGCGTCTCGCGGCCAGTTTCTTACTTTAGCATCGAGCGTGTTGAAGCGATCAATAACGTGTTTTGAGATATCACCACCTGATCCCTCAATCATGCGATGCAATCCGACCAATTCTACCACGTCTTCCTCCGGGAAGTCGTTCGGAGGCATGCCGTGCATAACGAGAACTATCTTTGTTGCCATTCTGTCACCACCTGCTAGATACGAACGAGAAGAAGTTTCGAAAGGTTTCAGCATGATCACCGAGGACAATGATGTGGTGGTTTCCTAGAGATTCTTCCAAGAAGTATTCAACAGGCTCATCCATCTGTACCTCAATCTGTGTTCGGCATGCAGTGTCACTATCAAGATTCTTGGTTATCGTTCCGCCAGACACCCAGTATTCTGACAGTCCTGTTCCGAAGACTTTCACAGCTGTTACTCTCTGTGGAGAGCTTATTCCCCGAATTGCAACGCTTTTCCCTGACTCGTAGTGACTCATAATATCGTACTCGTCAGCCAACGACGTTGCTATGGTGCAGTGGGCAAATACGGCCTTGTTGGAGTCAGGATCCACATGAGCAACATTTGCCATGAATGAAGGTTTGGAGGTTAGAGCCTTTGCCACCAACATTGTGAATGTTGCAGGAATGTCTCCCTCACAGCCAGCTACAATTCCTTCTTTGTCATTCAGAAGCGAAAGAGCATGACAGCCGGATATGTCAGTGTGTTCAAGAAGAGTGAAGCACTCAACCGAAACAGCATCAAGTCCTGCACTGACTACGAACTCGTCCAGCACTCTTGCCGCTGCGGCCGCCTTCTCTAGCTCTTGGTCACTTGTCACATTTGACCTTGCACCCCCCACAAATCCTCCAGTTGCTCTACCCCGAGACCCTTCAAGCTCTTCCTTCAAGCTTGTTTCTACTGCATCAATCGGAAAGCTCTCAATTGAAAGGCCCCAATGTTGTTTCACTGACTCAGCATCGACTTGTGAGGCTACGAGCCAAAAAGAAGGTTTCCCAACGATCCCAAAGCGACTATTCTTTATCGTGTCCTCGACTTCTGAGAATCGGCTCCATTCCTGAATAATCCCAGACAGCATGTTGAAGGGAGAATGAATGATTCTAGATGTCATTCCCTGCTGTTGGAGATATGCCCTAATCTCCATGGCTGCAGGTAGTGAGTTGTTTCCAGGGTGACTCAACAATATGACAGGGTCTGTCAGTCCAGCCTGTGCGATGAAATCCGACACAGCCTTCTCAGTTCCACCAGTTCCCACAAACAAGTAGGTGTGGCGGTCTAGGATGTGCGGCTTCTGTTTGACTTTTCGAAGGAACTCATCTGGTGTGAGAATATCGGCTGCCGGTACAGTGATGTCGTTTACAAGCTGCAATTGCGTTTCTTGCGGCGTTATAGGAGATAGAATCGATACAATGTTGATTGCCATGCCTCACCAGACAATCTCCTCTAGTCATAACCTTTGGGGACGATACAAGACTAGTTCTCAGTGATATGTCAATTACAGGTAGGAACGCGCCCGATGAGTTCTGAGAGCT